>JANPGL010000269.1:0-1500 GCA_031423915.1 Actinomycetes bacterium
TCGCCCAAGGCGCCAGCATCACCGACGCCGCCAACATGGCCACCGCCGAAGCCGCCCCCTCCGCCGACCTCAACGCCTCCGTCGAGTACCGCGAACACCTCGCCAAAGTCCTCGTCCGCCGCGCCCTCGAAGCCTGCTGACCCGACCACCTTCCGACCGAACGACCCGAGGGGCGCACCACTGGTACGCCCTCGATTGCGCCCGGACTTCCCCGCCCCACTAGTCGCACCCGTGAGACTCAGCGGGTCGGGAAGTCGGACACAGCCGTGCGCTCGGGATTCCAAGCCCGTCCCGTCGCACCCGTGGGACCAAACGGGCCCAGAAAGCGGACCTGCCTTCGGCCGGCGGGCCGGCCCGTGCGCGGCACCGATCGTTCACCTTTGTTTCATCTGTTCGGACCTGAGAGTCCTTCGTACACTCAACTCGTCGATGGCACCTTTGGGGTGCCCGCCCGGTGGGGGCCGGCGGACGACGAGGGGCTACACGATGCGCAACAGAAAGATGCGGCGCGCCGCGTTCGGGGTCGTGGCGGTCGGCACGATCCTGGCGGCGACGACGGCGGCAACGGCGGACGACGGTGGACGCAGCCGGGTGGCGCGGGCGGCCGTGCCTGCGGGCGCCATCGACCACGTGATCGTGATCGACCTCGAGAACGAGAACTACGACGAGACGTTCGGGGCCACGTCGCCGGCGACGTACCTCAACAAGACGCTGCTGACCAAGGGTCAGCTCGTGCCGAACTACTACGCCACGAGTCACGTGAGCCAGGGCAACTACACCACGCAGGTGTCGGGCCAGGCCACCAACGTGAGCCTCAACGACGACTGCCTCGACCTGTCGACGCTCCGCAACCCGCCGGTGGTCGGCAAGTACACGAGCATCACGCCGGGCACCGACGCGGCCGACGGCCAGGTGAACGGCGACGGCTGCATCTTCCCGGCCCCCACGGCCACGACCCACGGCGCCCAGACCATCGGCGACCAGCTCGAGGCGCTCGCCCGCCGCCACCACGACGGCGAGGACGGCGACGAGGACGGGGCCCTCACCTGGCGCGCCTACATGGGCGACATGGGCCTGAACCCGGCGCGTGACGGCGGCACGCCCGACGCGCTCGGCGGCACAGCCTGTGCCCATCCGGCCATCGGCGGCAGGGACCTGACGAACTCGGCGTCGGCCACCGACCAGTACGCCACGCGGCACAACCCGTTCATGTACTTCCACTCGGTGATCGACGACCCGACCTACTGCAACGCCCACGTCGTTCCGCTCGGCTCGGTGAAGGCCGACGCGGCGAACCCGGCGAACGACGTGTTCGCCGGACGCCTCGCCAAGGACCTGAAGCACGAGGACACCACGCCGGCGTTCTCGTTCATCTCGCCGAACCTGTGCGACGACGGCCACGACGCCACGTGCGTTGGCCCGAACGTCGAGGGCGACCATCGCGGTAGGCGGGCGAGTCGAGGATGAGCGGCATCCAGTGCTTCAGCCACAGGTCGAGCG
>JANPGL010000270.1:0-5663 GCA_031423915.1 Actinomycetes bacterium
GGCGGGGACGGCGGCGCTCGAGTCGAGCACCCAGTCGTTCGTGAACTGGTGGGCGGTCTCGCGCAGCTCGCGCACCGCCGGCACGAACAGGCCGAGCGCCCGCATGAGCGCGGCCGGCGGCGTCACCACCTTGGGCTGCTCGACCCCGGCGATGCGGGCGAGAACGGCGACGGTCTCGCGGGCGGTGAGGGCCGGCACGGACGGCACGTGCCAGGGGCGACCCCAGGCCCGCTCGTCGGCTGCGACGGTCACCAGCAGCCGGGCCACGTCGGGCACGTAGGTGACGCTGTGGAGGGCGTCCGGGTCGCCCAGCAGTTGGACGCTCTTCCCGGCGAGCAGGCGCTCGATGGTCCGATTGCCGAGCATGGCGTTCCCGACGTTCGGCCCGTAGAAGTCCGACCCGCGCACCTCGGTGGCGCGGACGTGCCCGGCGTCGTGCGCGGCCAGCGCCTCGAGCCAGAGGCGGGCGCGCACCTGGCCCTTGTGGCCGGTGGCGGCGAGGGGCAGGTCCTCGGTCAGCGGCCGCGTGGCCGGGCCGTAGCCGTACAGGTTGGAGGTGGTGGCCAGGACGGCGCCGCTGTCCCGGGCGGCGGCGAGCAGCGCCGCCGCGATCGGGGGCCACATCGTCGGCCACTTGGTGTACGGCGGGTTGACGCAGTTGTAGATGGCGGCCGCGCCGCGGGCGGCGCGGATTGCCGCGTCGGCGTTCGAGGCGTCGAGGGCCAGTCGCTCGATGGAGGGGTGGGTGGGGCCGCTGCCGGAACGGCTGGCGAGACGCACGTGGTGCCCCGCCGCGGCCAGGAGCTCGGCGGTGGCGGTGCCGACGGCGCCGGCGCCGACGACGAGGTGGGTGGAGCTGGGAGTCGAGGCGGGCGTCATGGCGGGGTCCTTTGATGAGAGCGGTCGTCGACCATGAGAGCACTGCTCTCACCCGTCGTCAAGAGCGGTGCTCTCGTTTCTTGTCACCGCTCTCGCCGCGTGCTTGGATGGGCCCGTGCCCACGACGCCCACCCAGACGACCGCCGGCCCGGCGCCCGCCGGCTCGGCGCGCCAGCGCGTCCGGGCCGAACTGGTGCGCGAGATCACCGACGTCGCCCGGCGACACCTGGCGGCCGACGGCGCCGCCGCGCTGTCGCTCCGGGCCGTGGCGCGCGACGTCGGCCTGGTGTCGTCGGCCGTGTACCGCTACTTCCCCAGCCGCGACCACCTGCTCACGGCACTGATCGTCGACGCCTACAACGCGCTCGGCGAGGCGGTCGAGACCGCCGAGGCCGCCGTCGACCGCGCCGACGTGGGCGAGCGGTTCGCCACCGTCGGCCGGGCCGCACGCGCCTGGGCGCGGGCCAACCCCCACCAGTACGGGCTGATCTACGGCTCCCCCGTGCCCGGCTACGCGGCCCCCGACGACACCGTCGGCCCCGCCACCCGAGTGGCGTTCGTGCTGCGCGACATCCTCCGGGACTCCTGGAGCTCCGGCGCCCTGCGCGCCCCCACGACCATGCCCCGGTCGGCCGCCGTGTGGGCCGACCTGCACCGCCTGGCCGCCGACTTCTTCACCGACGTGCCCGAGGCCGTCATCGCACGCGGCGTACTCGCCTGGACGCAGCTGTTCGGCGGCATCAACTTCGAGCTCTTCGGCCACCTGCACACGGTCATCACGGACTACGACGCCTGGTACGAGGAGCTCCTCGCCGAGATGGTGGCGTTCGTGGGCCTCGACGCCTGACGGTCAGGCGCCCGGCGGGGGCAGGGGCGGCGGCAGCGGCTGACTCGCCGGCGCCGGCTCGGCGACCACGACCGACTCGACCGCCAGCGACTCGGCGGCCGCCGGGGTGGCGGCGCCCTGGGCGGCCGGCGCGTCGTCGACCGGCGCATCGTCGGGCCCGTCGCCGGTCAGCTCCTTGCGCACCTTGTCCATCTCCGTGCGGGCCTCACCCAACGAGCGGGCCAGCTTGGGCAGGCGCGAGCCACCGAACAGCAGCAGCAAGACGGCGGCGACGACGGCGAACTCCCAACCCTGCACGGGCGTGACGCTACCGCCCGGCCGGGGTGGCTACACGCCGCGCGCCGCGTTGTCGAAGCGCGTGTACTGGCCGAGGAAGACCAGCTTCTTGACGCCGATGGGCCCCGAGCGGTGCTTGGCCACGATGACTTCGGCCGAGCCGCGGTCGGACGACTCGGGGTTGTAGACCTCGTCGCGGTACAGGAACATCACGACGTCGGCGTCCTGCTCGATGGCGCCCGACTCACGCAGGTCGCTGAGCATGGGCCGCTTGTCGGCCCGGCTCTCGAGCGTGCGGGACAGCTGCGACAGGGCGATGATCGGGACGTTGAGCTCGCGGGCCAGGATCTTGAGCGACCGGGACATCTCGCTCACCTCCACCTGGCGGTTCTCGGCGTTGCTCCGGCCGCTCATGAGCTGGAGGTAGTCGATGAGGATGCAGCCCAGCTTGCCGGTGCGGGCCATGAGCCGGCGCGCCTTGGCCCGGATCTCCATCACCGTCACGAGGGGGTTGTCGTCGATGTACAGGGGCGCGTGCTCGAGCTCGCCGATGGCCCGGCCGATCTTCGACCAGTCCTGCTGCGTGAGGCGCCCGTTGCGCATCTTCGTCGAGTCGACCCGCGCCTCGGAGGCGAGCACGCGCTGGGTGAGCTCTTTGTGGCCCATCTCCAACGAGAAGAACATCACCGGCAGGCCGCTCTTGGCGATGTGGCTGGCGATGCCCAGCGCGAAGGCGGTCTTGCCCATGGCGGGGCGCGCGCCGACGACGTTCAGCGTGGAGGGCTGCAGGCCCGACAGCAGTTCGTCGAGATCGACGTAGCCGGTGGCCACACCCGTGAGGATGTGACCCTGCTCGATGATGCGCTCGAGGTCGTCGACGACCATGCCGATGACCTCCTTGATCTCCTTGGTGGAGTCGGTGACGCGGTTCTCGGCGAGGTCGAACACCTTCTGCTCGGCCATGTCGAGCGTCTTGGTGACGTCGTCGGGCTCGTCGTAGCCAAGCTCGGCGATCTCGCCGGCCACGCGGATGAGGCGGCGCAGCAGCGCGGTGTCGCGCACGATCTTGGCGTAGCGCGCCGCGTTCGAGATGGCCGGCGTGACGGCCTGGAGCTCGAGCAGGAAGCCCGGGCCGCCGATCTCGTCGAGCAGGCCGTCGCGCCGCAGCCCGTCGGCCACGGTGACCACGTCGACCGGCTCGCCTGCGGCCAGCAGCACGCGCATCGACTCGTAGACGTGCTGGTGGGCCGGCTTGTAGAAGTCGTCGGCCGACAGGCCCGCCTCGGAGACGGTGAGCACGGCCTCGCGCGACAGCAGCAACGCGCCGAGCACCGACTGCTCGGCATCGAGGTTGTGGGGTGGGATGCGCTCGTTGCGGCGCGGTGAGGGGGAGGGACGTCGATCGCCCGGGACGTCAGACACGAGGGCCAACTCTTGTCGGCCTGCCCTGGGGATCGCTAGGGGCACAACGTTGGGGACGGCCTGTGGGGAGAGGCCCGGATCCTGTGGGTGGACGTGTGGACGAGATGTGGGCAACCACGCCACCAGCATCGACGCGGGGTGTGACGCAGATCCCGGACGCGAACGGACCGCACGGCCCCGAGGGGCACGTGCGGTCCGTTGTGACTCGGTGCTGCGGGTTACTTGGTGACGACGTCGATCGTGACGGGGAACTCGACGTCGCTGTGCAGGCGAACGCTCACCTGGTGGCTGCCGAGCGTCTTGATCTGGTCGAGGTGCAGCTTGCGACGGTCGATGTCGATCGAGGTCTGCGCCTTGATGGCGTCGGCCACGTCGCTGGCCGTGACGGACCCGAACAGGCGCCCCTCGCTGCCGGCCTTGGACTTGATGCTGATCGTTCGGCTGACGAGCACCTTGGCGATCGTCTCGGCGGCCTCGCGGTCCTTGGCGTCACGCAGGTCGCGCGACCGGCGCATGCTGGCGGCCTGGGCCACCGCGCCGTCGCTCGCCTTGATGGCGTGGCCCTTGGGCAGCAGGTAGTTGCGGGCGTAGCCCTCGGCCACCTCGACGATGTCGCCGCGCTTGCCGACCTTGTCCGTGTCCTTGCGCAGGATCACCTTCATTCCGACACCTCCACAGCCTCGGTGGTCTCCACGGCCTCGACGACTGCGGTGTCGACGGCCTCGGGTGCGCCGCGCTCGCCACGGTCGCCACGGGGACCGCGATCGCGATCGCCGCCCCGGCCGCCGGTGCGCTGCGTGGTGACGCGCTTGGCGTAGGGCAGGAGCGCCATCTCACGGGCGTTCTTGATGGCGGTGGTGATCTCGCGCTGCTGCTGCTGATCGTTGCCGGTGACCCGACGCGAGCGGATCTTGGACCGGTCGGAGACGAAGCGCTGGAGCAGGTTCGTGTCCTTGTAGTCGACGTACTCCACCTTCTCGGTGATGAGGACCGACGTCTTCTTCTTGATCTTGCGGGGGTTGTCGCCGCCCTTGCCCTTCGGGCCCCGCGTCTTGCTGTTGCTGTTGCTGTTACTGCTGCTGTTGCTCTTCATCAGAAGGGTTCCTCGTCGCCATAGCCAGGATCAGGGGGAGTTGCGGGACGGCCACTGCCGCCACCGCTCGGTGCGCCACCTTCGGCGCTGCGTCGGTCGTTGCGCTCGACCGTGGCCTGCGCCCAGCGCAGGCTCGGGCCGATCTCGTCGGCGACCACTTCGACGATGGACTTCTTCTCGCCGTCCTGCGTCTCGTACGAGCGCTGCTCGAGACGGCCGGTCACCATGATGCGAGTGCCCTTGGTGAGCGACGCCGCGGCGTTCTCGCCGAGCGTGCCCCAGCACACGATGTTGAAGAAGCTCGTCTGTTCCTGCCACTCGTTGTTGACCTGGTAGCGGCGGGATACGGCGATGCCCAGCGTGGCGACCGCCCGGCCGCCCTGCGTGAAGCGCAGTTCGGGATCACGGGTGAGGTTGCCGACGAGGGTGGTGGTGGAATCTGCCATTGGGTGCAGTCCTCTCGGTCTCCGACGGCCGCGTCAGGCGGCCGCGCCGGCTTCGCCGAGCATGTTGCGCTTGCGCGCCTCGGTGTCCGGCAGGCGGATGAGCTTGTGGCGGACGATTTCGTCCGCGAGGCGCAACGAGCGCTCCATGCCGTCGAGGGCTCCGCCCGGAGCCATGAGGTTGATGAAGAAGTAGAAGCCCTCCCAGCGGTGGGCGATCTCGTAGGCGAAACGACGGCGACCCCACCACTCGGGGTTCCCGACGATCTCCCCGCCGGCGGCGGTGATCTGGGCGACGACCGTCTTCATCCACGCCTGGGCGGCGGGTTCCTCCACTTCACCGTGAACGATGACGCCGAGCTCGTACGCGCGCATGCGCTACACACCTTTCCCTCTGGATCCGACCGGTGGTCGGAGCCCCCGCGGATCGGGAGCAGGGTTCTGCAGTTGAACCGGTGAAGGATAGGGCCCCATGCCCCCACCCTGCCAACGCGGTGTGACGGAGTAGATCGGTCCCGGGCCGGAACGATCGGAAGGGCCGGGACCCGCGTACGGGTCCGGCCCTTCCCTGGCCGGGTGCCCCCGGCGGGCGCTGGCGACAGGGGCGTGTCGCCAGCACCGATGGGTCGGCGCCGGCCCGTGGGGGGTTGCTGCGGGCTCGGCGCCGAAAAGTCGGGCGGGGAACGGATCCCCCGACCGTGGG
>JANPGL010000271.1:0-4599 GCA_031423915.1 Actinomycetes bacterium
TCGCCCAAGGCGCCAGCATCACCGACGCCGCCAACATGGCCACCGCCGAAGCCGCCCCCTCCGCCGACCTCAACGCCTCCGTCGAGTACCGCGAACACCTCGCCAAAGTCCTCGTCCGCCGCGCCCTCGAAGCCTGCTGACACCGTTCTCCCGGAAGTACTGGTGCTCCAGCGCTCCGAGACTTCCGGGAGAACCACACCGAACCGGCACGGCCCGGCGCCGATCGTGCGACGGTACCGTCAGGCCTCGACGTCGCCCAAGGCCCCCACGACGGGTTGGGCGTAGAGAAGGCGCGTGTCGAACCCGGATTCCCACGGCAGCCAGCCGTTGCGGTCGGGCCAGGCCAGCTGCACCATGCGGAACGTCGTGCCCCGGTGCCACCCGGCCGCCGAGGCGAACAGCTCGACGTTGTCGTCGACGTCGACCGGCAGCAACGCACACCGGAGATCGTTGTCGAGCAGCCCGGTGAACTGCGTTCCGATGGGCACGTGCCCACCGGTGCGCACGATGTCGACGATGAGACCGATCAGACCCCGGGCGGCCACGGGTGTGAGGCCGAACACGCACACCTCGGGGAACTCGAACGTGGACTCCAGGCCCACCGTGTAGCTGTAGCCGGGGACGGGCGGGTCGGCGTTCGCCTGCGGCATGACGGGCTCCATCGCCCACCCGTCCTGCTCGATCATCCACTCCAGCTTCTCCCGCAGCTCCATCGAGCGGTCGGGGAACACGTCGTCCACGGCGGACAGCCTGGCACACCGCCCCGGCGGCTCGCGCCCGTCAGGCGAGCAGCGCCGCGGCGTCGAGGTCGATGGCATGGCGAAGGTGACGGGTCGCCATGGCCATGAACATGTCGTCGCCCCGGTCGGTCTGGGTGACGATCATCGACGCCACGACCGACATGACGACGCCAGCGAAGGCGTAGAACCGATAGCTCGACCAGCACTCCTCGAGCGACCACCCGACCACACCCCGACGCACCAGCTCGCGGTGGTAGTGGGCCACCAGGTCACGTTCGTGGGTCCGACGGTCGTCGATCGACAGGCCAGCGCCGAGGAAGTAGCTCAGGTCGGCGGCCGCCGGACCCTCCCCCGGGGTCTGCCAGTCGACCACCGCCAGCGGGTAGCCGCCCTCGGCCGTGCCGAACATCATGTTGTCGAGGCGGTAGTCGCCGTGGGTCACCGTCGTCGGATCGGTGCGGCGCTCGATCCACGGCACGAGCAGACCGCCGAGGCGCTCGGCCGATGCCAGCTCGTCGGCCGACAGCCGCGACTCGTAACGGGCCACGAACCCCGGGAACAGCAGCTGGTACATCGCCTGCAGCTGCTCGGCGTCGCCCGGCGCGCGGCGCGACAACCACTCGAGGTCCGCCAGCGATCCGTCACCCCAGCGCGGTGCGTGCAGCGCCGCCAGCTCGGTGAGCGCCAGGCGGGCCTCGTCGATGGAGCAACCGGCGATCTGGTCGCCCTGCACGGCGGGCGCGAGGTCCTCGAGCACGAGCACGAAGCCCCCGGAGGTCTCGTCCCACTCGGCGTGGAAGCAGCGCGGGGCCTGCACGTCGACGGTGGCGCGCAGGTCGTTGTAGAAGCGCACCTCGCGCTCGTAGTTGCGCAACGCCATGCCCGTGGCCCGGCTCTGCTCCTCCAACGCAGGTAGCTTCGCCACGACGGTGGCCGGCGCGCCGGCCGGCGCCCCGCCCGCGTACGTCAGCCGGCAGCGGAAGCTGGCCCCCACCTGGCCGGTGCCCACGCGCACCGCCTCGACCGCGGTCACGGTGCGGCCGAGCACCTGGGTGAAGAACTCGGGGGTCAGGGCGTCGGGCGTCATCGAGCGGGCACGGTAGCGTCCGCGCCATGCCCGCCCTGTGCGCCGTCGATCATCTCGTGTACGCCGTCACGGACCTGGCCACCGGATCGGCTGCGGTGGCCGAGTGGCTGGGTGTGCCACCGACCGCCGGCGGCCCGCACGTGGGGCGGGGCACGCGCAACGAGTTGCTCGGGCTCAGCGGCGGGACGTACCTCGAGATCATCGGGCCTGATCCCGAACAGCCGACGCCCGCCCGACCCCGACCGTTCGCGCTCGACGACCTCACCGGGCCGCGCCTCGTCACCTGGGCGGCCCGCACGACCGACCTCGACGCCGCGGTCGCCGCGGCGTCGCTCGTCGGCCACGACGCCGGCGACGCCCAGGCCATGGAACGGGCTCGACCCGACGGCGTGCTGCTGTCGTGGCGCCTCACCGGGCCGTCGGCCGACGGCGCGCTGCCGTTCCTGATCGACTGGGGCGCCACCCCGCATCCGGCTGACGGCGCCCCGACCGGCGTCGAGCTCGTGACGCTCGAGGTCACCCACCCCGCGCCCGACCACGTCCGAGCGGTGCTCGACGCCTGGGGCCTCACGCAGGTGCGCGTCTCGGCCGGCTCGCCCGCCACGGTCCGGGCCGAGCTGCGGGGTCCACGCGGGCCGCTGGTTCTGGCCTGACCGGCAAACGCCGTGACGCCCGTCCGGCGACCGGGCCGACCGGGCGGGCGCCCGCTACCGTCGGGAGCCGTGTACGGCTTCCTGCGTCGGCCCCGCTGGATCGTCCTCACCGTGGCGACGCTGGCGTCCATGGTGCTCATGGTGAACCTGTCGTTCTGGCAGCTCCGGCGGCTCGACGAGCGCAAGGCGATCAACCGGGCGGTGGCCGCCAACGCGGCCGAGCCGCCGGCGCCCGTGAGCGAGGTGCTGCCCGCTTCCGACTCGCTCGGCCACATCGGCGACGCCGAGTGGCGGACCGTGGCGGCCGACGGCACGTGGGACGTGGCTCACCAGGTGCTGGTGAACGACCGCAGCTTCCAGGGCTTCCCGGGGCTCCACGTGGTGACGCCCTTGCAGCTGGCCGACGGGCGCGCACTGCTCGTGAACCGCGGGTGGGTGCCCGCGCCCACCACGCTGGATGCGAGCCCCGACGTCCCCGCCCCGCCGACGGGACCGGTGTCGATCCTCGGGCGGGTACGACCGACGCAGGCGCGAGGCTGGCTCGGCCCGAAGGACCCGTCGACCGGCACGCTGGCCCGGGTGGCCCGGGTCGATGTGGCCCGCATCGGCGCGCAGGTCCCGTACCCGCTCGTGCCCGCGTACGTCGAGCTGCTCGTCGCCGACGACGGGAGCACGCTCCCGCGCCCCCTGCCCCTCCCTGCGCTCGACGAGGGTCCGCACCTGTCGTACGCCGGCCAGTGGCTGCTGTTCACGATCCTGGCGGGCGCCGGTTGGGTGGCCGTCGTGCGCCGCCAGGTGAAAGTGCAACGCCAAGCCGCCCGCAAGGCGGAGCTGGCGGCCGGTTCCTCACCCGTCCCGTCGGCGGACGGCGCGGCGAGCGAGGTCAGCGCCCAAGTGCCCGTAGGAGCGAACGGGGATCGCCCCCCGCGAGCCGGCGCCGCAGCGCCCACGGAGCCCGGCGGAACAGCCGGGTCATGAGCGCGGCGACCCCTGCGGCCGACAGCGTGCCCGACAGGTAGCCGGCCCAGTCGTCGTCCGGGAGCCGGAAGAACTCGTCGAAGAAGGTGCCGAGGGCGTCCTGATCCATGCGCGAGACCGCGTCGAGACCGAACGACTCGAGCGCACGGACCCTCCGGCGATCAGCCGGCCACACGGCGTTCCAGCCGAGCGCGGCGAGCGCCGCCGGGGTGGCGCCCCGGCGGTGGCCGGCGGCGAGCGCGTCGGCCAGCCGCGGGGCCGTGCGCAGCGACATGGCCACGGAGTAGCCCGTGGCCGGGTGCACGAGCCCGGCCGCGGCGCCCATGCCGACGACCGCCTGCGACCGCGGCGCCCCCAGCCCCATCGGGATGCGGACCGACTCGGTGGCCAGCACCTCGCCGACCGGCACGTCGAGCTCCGCCAGGCGACGCTCGAGGCGCCGGACGAGCACGGATGCGGCCAGCGGCCGCGCCGCTGCGAACACGGTCTCCTCGACGAGCGTGCGACCGTCGCCGAGGTCGAGCGCGTACAGGAACGAGGGCTGAGGGTCGGGCTCGCCGGCCACGGCCGTCCAGTCCATCAGCAGGCACCCGTCGACCGCGCCGGGGATCCCTCCGGCGGGGGTCGGGATCACGACGCCGTGGGCCACCTGCCAGGCGGGCGCCGCCGCCGCCCGCACGAGCGCGGGCGGCGCTCCGGTGGCGTCGATCGCCACGACGGCCCGATGCACCACGCCCCGCTCGGTGGCCACGCTCACGCCGTCGCGTTCGGCGACGGCGCCCACGGCCAGCCCGCGGCGTACGACGACGCCACCCTCGCCGGCCCGCGTCACCAGGACCCCCGCCAACGCCTCGTTGTCGAGCACGGCGTACGGGCGGGCCAACCGGCGCGACCCACCGGCGCCGGCCACCACGCCGACCGACGGCCAACGGCGGCGCACCACGCCATCGCCCAGGTCGTCGAGGTCGAGCTCGTCGACCCAGGCCGCGTACGTGGCCGCCCACGACGGCTCGGGCGAGGGCGCCAGCAGCTCGACGCGCAGCCCGGCCCTGGCACAGGCCGCGGCGGCGGCCCACGCCGCGGGGCCACCGCCGACGACGAGCACGTCGCAGGCGAACGCAGGGCTGGGGGCGGTCATGGA
>JANPGL010000272.1:0-12430 GCA_031423915.1 Actinomycetes bacterium
TGATCGCCGACGCCGACGTGTTCCTGACGGCCGAACCGGTCCCCGCGCTCGCCGCCGCCGGCCTCGACTGGCCGCAGGTCGCCGGGCGCAACCCCCGGCTCGTGATGACCTCGGTGCGGCCGTTCGGTCGGCTGTCGACCCGCGACGACGAGCCGTTCACCGATCTCACGATCCTGGCCAACGGCGGCCCGGTCTGGGTGTGCGGCTACGACGACCACACGGTGCCGCCCGTGCGCGGCGGGGGCAACCAGGGGTACCACACGGCGTCACACTTCGCCGTCATGTCGACGCTCATCGCCGGCATCCACGCCGACCGCACGGGCCAGGGTCAGCTCGTCGACGTGAGCGCCCACGCTGCCGCCAACGTCACGACCGAGGTGAGCACGTACGGCTACCTGGCCACCGGCTACGAGGTGTTCCGCCAGACCGGTCGGCACGCCAGCCACACGTTCAGCCTGAAGACCCAGTTCGAGTGCGCCGACGGCCGCCACGTCAACGCCGGCCTGGTGCCGCGCAAAGGCGCCGACTTCGCGGCCATGCTCGGGTGGCTCGACGAGCTGGGCCTGCGCGACGAGTTCCCGCTGGCGGGCATGCTCGAGATCGGCACCGCCTGGGGCATCGTGCCGGTCTCCGACATCCTCAACGATCCGTTGACGCAGGAGGTGTACGCGGCGTCGCGCGAAGCGCAGCAGTACGTGGCCAGCCGCGTCGGCGCCTACGACTACTTCCTCAGCGCCCAGCGAGCCGGTCTCACCGCCGGCATCGTGTACGCGCCCGAGGAGGTCTTCGAGGACCCGCACTTCCTGGCCCGCCAGTGGCCGGTCGAGGTCGAGCACGCCGAGGTCGGCCGCACGGTCACCTACCCGGGGCAGCCGTACCGGTTCACGGTGACGCCGTGGGCCATCAGCCGCCGGGCGCCGCTGCTCGGCGAGCACGACGCGCTGCTCGACACCGGCTGGTCCTGAGCGACCGAGCGGGGGCGAGACCGAGCGGGGCGAGCCGCCGCGGGATCACCAGGTGTCGGTGAACACGTCGGCCGCCACGGTCGTGGCCGTGCACGGGGCGGCCGGGCCGGTGGTGGGCGCCTCGACCTTGGCGTACGGCGTCTTCGCCACCGTGCCGTCGTCGTCGACGTCGTCGCGCAGCAGGTAGCACGCCCCCGTCACCGATCGCACCGCGACCGTGAGCGTCGTGCCCGTCAGCTTCCACGACACCTGCGTCGGGCCGGTCGAGGGGCCGGCGTCGGCCACGAACGTGAGCTTCGGCGCTCCCTTGGCCAGGACGTCCTGGGTGATGTCCTTGTAGGTCGAGGCGGACGACGCTGCGGCCTTGGCCCCGACGAGCGCGTCGCGGGCCCCGCTCTGCGCGACCCGGTCCTGGGCCACCCCCGACGCCGCCTTGGCCACACCGGCGGCCACGGTGGCCGAGACGCACGTGGTGAGCAGCGTCGTCATGGACGCCTCGTCGGCGAACACCTTCTCGAGCAGCGACTGGTCGAACAGCAGGTTGCGCAGCGTGTAGGCGCCTATCAGCGCGCGCCCTGAGCAGATGACCTGCTCGCGGCTGAGGGTGGCACCCGCGCTCGAGGCGATGGACTGCACGGTCACGCCCACGAGGCCGCCGAGATCGTCGGGGGTCAGGCAGCCCTCGAAGCCGGCCACCAGCGCGTCCTGCTGGGCCGTCGTCAGCTCAGCGGGGGAATTGCCGAACAGGGGCAGCCCGTCGGTCTCGCCGACCCGCGCCACCACGGTGCTGACGAGGCACGCCGATTGCTCGGCCGAGAACCCGCTGGTGTCCTGCAGCGTCTTGGCGGCGTCGGCGCCCGCCGTCGTCAGGGCCGCCACGGTCGTGGGAGTGACCCCGCCGGCCGTGGTGGTGGCTCCCTTGGCGGCCGCGCTCGTGGTCGACCCCGAGGCGCCACCGCTCGACGACGAACACCCGGCGGTCGCCGCCATCAGACCGGTCAGCCCGATCCCGATGAGTGTCACCCTGATCCGTCGCCCGCGCATCGGGGCACCCTAGGGCATGCCGCGGGCCGGTCGCCGGTCGGGAAATCACACGAGCGGCCGGACCTGTTCGGACCAACGCGCCAGCTGGTCCTCGCACTCGTCGTAGGTGTCGCCGGGGAAGTGCGGGAAGATCACGAGGTTCTCCAGCCCGACGAGGTCGCGCCAGAACCCCACTCCTTCGGCCACCTCTTCGGGGGTGCCGACGAGCCAGGTGCGCTGGTCGAGCGACTGCTCGAGCGAGGGTCGCATGCCGGCCGGCGCCGGCTCGCCGTCGATCACGTAGCCGCGGCTCCAGCCGTAGGGCCCGAGGAACTTCCAGAACTCGTCGTGGCCGGGCCGGGCGGCGGCCATGGCCTCCTCGTGGGTGTCGCGCACCTTCACGTTGAGCACGAGCGTGCGGTTCTCGCCAGGGGCGAGCGTGCGGCCGTGGGCGGCCTCGTACCGTTCGCCGTACTCGTCCCACCATTGCTTCTGCACCGAGTGGTGCAGGTGCCAGAACACGGCTCCCACGCCGGAGGTGGCCACGGCGGCGAGGGTTCGCTTCGTCGACGCCGGCTGCCAGGTCTCGTACGGGTACAAGGGCCGCGGCACGAGCGTCAGCGTCTCGACACCATGACCCCGGTCGGCCGTGCCGCGGTGAGGGAACGTGTGGTGCTTGCCTTGGAACGAGAACTCGTCGTTGTCGAGGGCCAGGCGGATGACGGCGAGCGTCTCGTCGAACAGTTCCCGGTTCAGCTCGTCGTCGCGCTCGCGGTTCGGGTTGTCGGCCGACCCGATGACGGTGCCCAGGTTCTCGCCTTCGCGCGGCACGGTGCCGCGACCGACGCCGAGGATGCCGCGACCGCCCGACAGGTTGTGGAGCGTGGCGAAGTCCTCGGCGAAGCGCAGCGGGTGCCACTGGGTGATCACGTTGAACATGGCGCCGATGCGGATGCGGGTCGTGCGCTCGGCCAGGATCGCCGAGATCAGCACGCCGTTGGGCAGCACCTCGTAACCCTCGTACTGGAAGTGGTGCTCGGTGTACCAGTACGAGTCGAAGCCGGTCTGCTCGGCCTTCACGCCGAGGTCGAGCAGGCGGAGCGTGGCCGCCCAGACCTCCTTGGCGCCGTAGCGCCGGTCCATCGGCGCCGGGGCGCCGTACCCCGCGTCGTCCATCTCGACCGCACCGAACACGAACACGCCCTCACGCACGGGGTACCTCCAGGTCGTCGATCGGGCGAGCTTCCCGCGCCGCGGCCGACCCCGAGCAGGGACGTCGGTCCGGCGCGTCAGGGCCGTTCGTCCCGGTGACCTGTCGCGAACACCTCGTCGAGGTGTGCCAACATCACGCGCAGCTCGGCCAGCGGCAGGCCGACGATGCCGGTGACGCTCCCGTGGATCTCGCGCACGAACGCGGCCGCCCCGCCCTGGATGGCGTAGGCGCCGGCCTTGTCGAGCGGCTCGGCGGTCGCCACGTAGGCTTCGATGTCGGCCTCGTCGAGCTCGACGAACGCCACGGTCGAGGTGACCGTGGCGTCGCTGGAGGCGTTGCGTCGCGGCGAACGCACGCCCACCGCCACGGCGGTGTGGACCAGGTGGTCGCGCCCCGACAGCAGGCGGAGCATCGGCAAGGCGTCGCCGGCGTCGACGGGGTTGGCCAGGATCTCGGCGTCGATCGTCACCGTCGTGTCGGCGGCGATCACCAGCCGCCCCGGGTGGCGAGCCATCGCCACCTCGGCCTTGTCGTGCGCCACGCGGGCGACGTAGTCGAGCGGCGTCTCGCCGGGCCGCGGTGTCTCGTCCACGTCCGACGGATCGACGTCGAACGGGCGGCGCAGCAGGGTCAGCAGTTGGTGCCGACGGGGCGACGCCGAGGCCAGCAGCAGCCGGCCGGCGGGCACGGCGCTCAGCCCCCCGAGACGGCGGCGGCGTCGCTGTCGCCCTCGGGCGGCGTCTCGTCGTCGAGCTCGTCGAGGTAGCCGTCGGGCAGCGTCACGTGGATGGGCCCGTTCGTGTGGCCGCGACGGATGCGGCCCGCGGCCGGCACCGCCTCGGCCGTGGCGTCGAGGCGGTCCAACGTCTCGTCGAGCTCGGCCCGGGTCGACGCGGTGGCCACCAGCCGGCGCACCTCGCCACCCACCGGGTACCCGGTCAGGTACCAGCTGGCGTGCTTGCGAAACTCGACGATGCCGCGCCCCGGCTCCGCGTACGCCTCCAGCAGTGTGGCGTGCCGCTTCATGGCCGTGATCACCTCGCCGAGCCGGGGCGGCGGACCCACCGGCTTGCCGTCGAACGCGTTGCCGAGATCACCGAACAGCCACGGGCGGCCCAGGCAGCCGCGTCCCACCACGACGCCGTCGCAGCCCGTGGCCTTCATCATGGCCAGCGCGTCGGACGCCTCCCAGATGTCGCCGTTGCCGAGCACGGGGATGCCGGGCGTGGCGGCTTTCAGCTCGCCGATGGCGTTCCAGTCGGCCAGGCCGGCGTAGTGCTGCTGTGCGGTACGGGCGTGGAGCGCGACGGCGGCGACACCCTCGTCGGCGGCGATGCGACCCGTGTCGAGGTAGGTCAGCAGGTCGTCGTCGATGCCCTTGCGGAACTTGATCGTGACGGGCACCGCACCCGCCGCCTTCACGGCGGCGCGCAGGATGTTGCGCAGCAGCCCACGTTTGAGCGGCACGGCCGCGCCGCCGCCGCGGCGGGTCACCTTGCGGGCCGGGCAGCCGAAGTTCAGGTCGACGTGGTCGACCAGGCCCTCGCCGACGATCCGGTTCACGGCGGCGCCGATGGCCACGGGGTCCGACCCGTACACCTGGAGCGACCTCGGGTTCTCGCTGGGCGCGAAGCGGATCATCCGCTCGGTCTTGGCGTTGCGATGCACCAGCGCCAGCGCCATCACCATCTCGTTCACGTACAGCCCCGGCAGCGCGTCACCGCGCGGCGCCGGCCCGTAGGCCCGGCAGAGCTCGCGGAACGGCGCGTTGGTGACCCCGGCCATGGGGGCCAGGACGACGGGCGGCCACAGGGTGAACGGGCCGATGGCGAGCGGCTCGGCCGCGGGCGTGGTCATGCGAGACAGCAGCCTACGGGCCGGGCTCGCATGCGCGCCCGGTGAAAGCGCCCGCACGGGTGGTAGCAGCCACATGGCGGCCGCACGGCCCCGCACCCCCTACCCTTTGCGGCGTGCGGATCGTCGGGCAAATCCTGCTGGTCGCGCTGGTGGCGTACCTGGCCCTCGTGGCCCCGCTCGACGGGCGCCGCCGCTACGGGCGTCTCCGGGCCCGCATCGCCGCCGACCCCGCGGCCCGCCTCCGGTTGTACCGGCGGGCCCCCGTGCGGGCCTCGATCCTTTGCCTGGCGGTGCTCGGCTGCGGCTGGCTGCTCGACCGGACGGCCGCCGACGTCGACCTCCGGTGGCCCCGCAGCGGCTGGGGCATCGGCATGGTGGCCGGCTTCCTCGTCGCCTTCGGTGCCGGCACGGTGCTGGGCGTGCGCCAGGTCCGTTCGCCCCGCGGTCGCGCCTTCGTCGAGGCGCAGCTGGGCGGCGCCCGGTTGTTGCTGCCGACCACGGAGCTCGAGCGGTGGTGGTCGGTGGGCATCGCGCTCTCGGCCGGGGTGTGGGAGGAGCTGGCCTACCGTGGCCTGCTCGCCGAGGTGGTGCGCACGGCGGCGCCGTCGTGGGCTTGGCTGCCGGTCGCGCTCGTCACGGGCACGGTGTTCGGCCTCGCCCACCTCTACCAGGGGGCCCGCGGTGTCGTGCTCACCGGCCTGCTGGGCGTGGCGCTCAGCTCGATCGTGGCGTCGACGGGCAGCCTGCTGCCGGCCATGGTCGTGCACGCGCTCATCGACGTCCGCTCCCTCACCATCATCGGGTGGGAGCTGCGGCGATACGCGCCGGCGCCCGCCGGCGGCGCCGTGGCGGGCCCGGTGGGCACCGGGTGAGCGACGCGCCGGCTCGGCCGTCGACCCGTCGGGGCCGGTTGCTGGCGGTCGTCGATCGGTGGCAGCAGCGCACCCGGCCCGCGGCGTTCGCCGTGGGGGTCGTGCGCAAGTTCTCCGACGACCGCGCCGGGCGCGCCGCCGCCCTCGTGGCGTACTACGGGTTCTTCTCCCTGTTCCCGCTCCTGCTCGTGGCGGTCACGGTCATCGGGTTCGTCTTCAAGGGGGGCCAGCGCGACTGGCTGCGCGACTCGGCGCTCGCACAGATCCCCGTGATCGGCGACCAGCTGCGCGACCAGGTGCACCCGCTCGACGGCAACGTGAGCGCGCTCGTCATCGGGCTCGTGGCCGCGCTGTGGGCGGGCCTCGGGTGCATGCAGGCCGCCCAGGACGGCATCAACGCGGTGTGGGGCCTGCCGCGGGCCGACCAGCCCAACTTCTTCTGGAAGCGGGTCCGGTCGCTGGGAGCGCTCGGCGTCGTGAGCCTCACCCTCGTCGTCGGTGCGGTCGCCACCCAGGTGCCGACCCTGCTGCCCGACGTGCCCGGTCTCGGGCGGGCCGCCGGCCTCGTCATCAGCGCACTCCTCAACGCCGTGCTGTTCGCCCTGGCCTTCCAGGTGCTGGCCACCGGCCGACAGCGCTGGGGTGACCTGGTGCCCGGCGCGGTCCTCGCCGGGGTCGGCTACAGCGTGCTGCAGGTCGTCGGCCAGTGGTTCGTGCGGCGCCGCGTCACCGGGGCATCGTCGACGTACGGCACGTTCGCCGTCGTGATCGGCCTCCTGACGTGGCTGTACCTGTTGGCCCAGCTCTGCCTCGTGGCGGCCGAGGTGATCGTGGTGCGCACCGATCGGCTGTGGCCGCGCTCGCTGTCGGGCGAGCCCACCACCGATGCCGACCGGCGCGTGTCCGATCGCATCGTCGCCGTCCACCGTCCCGGCCGGCGTGACGAGGGCCCTCACCCGGCGACCTAACGTGCGGGCATGAACCGCACCTGGTTGGCCGGCACCGTCGAAGAGGCGCTCGAGCCCGAGCTGGAGATCATCGACCCGCACCATCACCTGTGGAGTCAGCCGATCCGCGCCTACCCCCGCTACGAGCTCGAGGACCTGCGCGCCGATACCGGCGCAGGCCACAACGTCACGCAGACGGTCTTCATCGACTGCGCGGCGAGCTACCGGACCGACGGACCCGAGGAGATGCGCTGCGTCGGCGAGACCGAGTGGGTGGCGTCGCGCGCCGACGAGAGCGATCGCACGCCGGGCGCCCGCATCGCCGCCATCGTCAGCCACGCCTCGCTGCGGCTGGGCGATGGCGTGGAGGAGGTCCTCGACGCCCACGTCGCCGCGGCGGGCGGTCGGTTCCGTGGCATCCGCGACGCCGGCGCCTGGCATGCCGACAAGCGCATCGGCCGGTCGCACTCCCACCCCGTGGAGGGCATGTACGGCCTACCCGAGTTCCGGGCCGGCATGGGTGTGCTCGGGCGCATGGGCCTGTCGTTCGAGGCGTGGCAGTACCACACGCAGCTCGGCGAGGTGGCGGCGCTGGCACGCGCCTGCCCCGGGGTGACGATCGTGCTGAACCACATCGGTGCACCGCTCGGCGTCGGCCCGTTCGAGGGCAGACGCGACGAGGTGCTGGCCGAGTGGCGGCCCGCCATGGCCGACGTGGCCACATGCCCGAACGTGATGCTCAAGGTCGGCGGCATCGGCATGAGCCGCTACGGCGTCGGCTTCGAGACGTGGGAGAAGCCGCCGACGTCGGACCAGTTGCTCGAGGTGTGGGGCGACGACCTGCGCTGGTGCATCGACACCTGGGGGCCCGACCGCTGCATGTTCGAGTCGAACTTCCCGGTCGACGCCGAGTCGTGCAGCTACGTCGTGCTGTGGAACGCCTTCAAGAAGGTGTCGGTGGGGTACACGGCCGACGAGCGGGCGGCGCTGTTCTCGGGCACCGCCCGCCGCGTCTACCGCCTGTAGTCAGTAGCGCAGGATGCCGGCGAGTGCCGGCGCCTCCGGCCGTTGCTCCCGGTCGACGATCATGACCACGGCACCCGTGCGCCGGGCATCGATCACGGTCCGGTTCGCGGCGTCGAGCGCCGCGTCCGGAGCCGACGGCTCTCCGGTCGGTCGGGTCAACGCCGCTCCGAGGCGGAGCAGCTCGACGCGGCCGGCCGCGGCGGCGGCCGCCAGCTCCTGGCGGTCCGCCGTCGCCAGCCCGGTGCCGGCCAGCGCGGCGTAGCGCGCCAACTGCTCGTCCACCTGCCGGGTGTGCTGGGCCTCGGCCACCCCCGCGACTCCGGCGGCGAGTTGGTCGACGGTGAGCTCCGACGGACTACCGAGCGCCAGTCCGTCGACCACCTGGTGGCGCGTCACGGCACGGAAGTGGGCCACGTTGGTGACGGTGCCGATGACCAGCAGCGGATCGTCCGGCCCGATGGCCTCGCTCACCGCGTCGTCGACCAGGCGGAAGTAGTGCTCGATGAGGCCCTTGCGATCGTCCTCACGCCCACCCAGGCCGTGATGCATCGTCGCCTCGCCCTGCCGCCCGGCCGGTCCGGCCGTGTGGGCGCCGGACTGGCGCTCGCTCTTGTCCGGCCCGAGCACGTCGTCGCTGCGGGTGGGGAGACCGACGGTGGGGCACGGCTCCAGCGACCCGTCGACAGCCTTGTAGAGCGCCACCCCGCGGCCGCCGACCGTGAGCACGTGGCCCCTCCAGCCGCCGGCGCCGATGGCGACGAGCGGCAACACGTGGAACCGGTCGCCCACGGTGACGGTCGGCCCGACCGGCGACGCCACCATGACCTCGGCGTCGTAGCCCGGCGACCGGTAGACGGCCACGCCGGAACAGCCGAGCGCCATGGCGCGTCGACGCAGCTCGACGATGTCGACGTCGAGCAACCCGGCATGGCCGACCCCAAAAGCATCGAAGCGCCGCCCCGCCTCCTCGACGAGGTTGCGCACGGTCAGCACGTCGCGGTGCTCGTCGAGGTGGCGAGGGTCGACCGGAAACAGGATGGAGACGCACGCGCTCCCCTCGTGGAGGGCGAGCTCATCGATGGAAGCAGCGAGTCGTGGGGTCACGGGCGGTCCTCTCCTAGGCGGGGCGGGGAGCGACGCACGATCCCCGCCCACTTCCGTTGTCCCACCACCGACGGGGCGCGACCAGAGCCGATCGTCCTGCCGGCTTCGACCCCGTCCGCCGCCGCTGGACGCCGGGGGTACCATGACGCAGGGGACATACACGGCTGGGGGTGGCTGTGACGACGTACGACGTGCACATCAAGGGAGGCACCGTCGTCGATGGGACGCGCGTACCGCGCTACCGGGGCGACGTGTGGATCAAGGACGGACGCATCGCCAAGATCGGCGGACGCGCCGACGGTGGAGCGGAGCAGACGATCGACGCGGACGGGTTGATCGTCGCGCCCGGCTTCGTCGACCTCCACACCCACTACGACGCCCAGATCCGCTGGGACCCGTGGTGCACGATCTCGGGTTGGCACGGCGTCACGTCGGTGGTGCTGGGCAACTGCGGCTTCGGGTTCGCGCCGGTGAAGCCCGACTTCGTCGAGCGCTCGATGCTGACGATGACGCGCACCGAGGCGATCCCGTTCGAGTCGATGCGCCAGGGCATGCAGTGGGACTGGGAGACGATCCCCGAGTACCTCGACTCGCTCGACCGCATCCCGAAGGGCGTGAACTGCATCCAGTACATGCCCACGGCGTCCCTCATGACCTACGTGATGGGTCTCGACGCGGCCAAGACCCGGCCCGCCACCGCGGCCGAGCGCGGCGAGATGCAACGCCTACTCGACGAGGGCATGGACGCCGGCCTCTGCGGCTTCTCCATCCAGCGGCTGGGGCCCGACTCGGTGCAGGCCGACTTCGACGGCTCCCCGATGGTCACCGACACGATGTGCGACGACGACATCCTGGCGCTCGGCGAGGTGCTGGCGCGCCGCGACGAGGGCTTCATCCAGATCACCCAGGCCGAGGGTTCGGTGAAGCGCGACTACGCCTTCCTCGAGCGGCTGGCCGAGGTGGCGAAGCGGCCGGTCCTGTACAACGTCGTGGCGCCGACCCGGTCGAACCCCGAAGTGCACCGTCGACCGCTGCGCTGGATCGAGCAGTGCCGCGAGCGCGGCCTCGACCTGTACGCCCAGTGCGCCACGGGGCGCACCGGCTTCGCGTTCACGTTGGAGCACTGGAACCTGTACGACGCCTCGCCGGCCTGGCGCGCCGTCACCACCGGCACGAAGCAGGACAAGCTGGTCAGGATGGCCGATCCCGAGCTGCGCACCCGGCTCGTCGACGAGGCCGAGTCGGCCGACCGGCGCCTGCGCGCCATCCAGGCCGGGGTGGGCGGCAACCCGGCGACGCTCGTGGTGCAGGGTGTCAACCGGCAGGCGAACCTCCAGCAGTACGTGGGACGGTCGGTGGGAGACATCGCCGTGGCCGAGGGCAAGCACCCGATCGAGGTGATGCTCGACCTGTCGCTCGCCGGGGATCTGAACGTCGAGTTCCTGGGGCCTGACAAGGGATCGAACGCCGAATACATGGCGGAGATGATCACGACGCCGTACGCCCTGCCCGGCGTCTCCGACGGCGGTGCGCACACGAAGTTCTTCACCGGTGGTGCGTGGTCGACCGACTTCCTCCGCTGGCTCGTGCGCGACGAGGGCAAGGTCACGCTGGAGGAGGCCCACTACCGGATGTCGGCGCTGCCGGCGCACGCCGCCGGCTTCCACGACCGCGGCGTGCTGCGCGAAGGCGCAGCGGCCGACGTGGTGATCTACGACCTGGAGGAGCTGGACATCTCGCCCGACTGGATCGGCGACGTGGTCCACGACCTGCCCGGCGGCGAGTGGCGTCGCATCCAGCGGGCCAAGGGCTACCGCTCGATCCTGGTCAACGGCGAGGTGACGTTCGACGACGGCGAGTGCACGGGCGCCACCCCCGGACGGCTGCTCCGCCACGGCCGCGGCTGAGCTCGTCGGTTCCCGCTCGACCTCAGGTTGCTAGCTTGCTAGCATCGACCGGCGATGGCCACGGACCGACCGGTCAAGCAGTTCAACGTCTACCTGCCGATCGAGACGATCCGCGCGGTCAAGCACCACGCGGTCGAGACCGAGCAGTCCCTGTCCGCCATCGTCGATGCCGCCGTCCTCGAGTACCTCGAACGACGGCGCCCGAAGGGGAAAGGGGCCGAACGTGGCCACTGAAGGGTTTCAGGGCTTCTACGTCGAGACGCGCAACTACGGCGCCACCGCGGCGTTCTGGCAGTCGCTCGGCTTCGAGAGCGTCTTCGAGACCGACCACGGTTCGGACCAGTGGGTCCACCCCGCGGGTGGGCCGTACGTGTTCATCGCCGAACAGCACGACGGCGACCTGGAGACGCACCCGATCCTGACCGTCGCCGACTCGGGAGCGTTTGCGCCGGCCCGCCCACCCGACTACGCCCGCCCGTTCGAGCCGCAGCACTGGGGCGTGGTGGAGGCGCTGGTGCGCGACCCCGACGGCCGCGTCGTCGCCCTCCAGGCGCCGTTGCCGCCCGACGCCGATTGATCGACCCGGTCGGCGTCCGGAGCGTCACGAGTGGCCCGAACGGGTGTCGCCCGATGGTCCTAGCACCATCGTCCATGTGACATGCCGGGGTGGTGGGCGATGTACCGGGCAACTCCACCCGCCCGAAAGGCACCCACCACCATGAACCAGCGCACCCGCAAGATCGTCCTCGGCCTCGGCATCGCCTGCATCGGCGTCGCCGGCGTCTCCTCCGCCGTGTCGGCCAAGGTCGGCCCGTTCCGCGACGCCCCCCGGCCCAGCCTGAGCACCACGGTCACCTCGATCGAGGATCGCACGCTGCCCGCCACCGACAGCAGCGTCGTGACGGTGCCGTCCTCGCCCGCCCCTGCCGTAACGGCCGCCCGCCCCGCCGACGACAAGGGCGGTGCCCGCGTCGGCAGCGACGACGTGTCGACCAGCGCCGCCACCACCCCCGCCGGCCCGGCGACGTCGATCGACGACAAGGGCGGCACCCGCACCGGGTCCGACGACCCGGCCGGCCACGACGTCGGCGACGACAAGGGCGGCAGCCGCGTCGGGTCCGACGACCCCGCCGGCCACGACGCCGGCGACGACAAGGGCGGCACCCGTACGACGACGGCGCCCGCCGCCGGCACGCCCCAGCCGACGAACGCCACCACGGCCGTGACCGTCGACGACAACGGCGGCCGCAACCGTGGCGGCAACTCGGGCCACGGCGGCCAGGACGACGGCGCCAACCACGGCTGAACCCGTCCCGCGTTCTCCCCCACCCCGGCACGGCCGGCCGCGTCCCCGTGGCCGGCCGTCTCGCGTCAGCCGGCCTCGATCGCCGCTACGAGATCCGCCAAGGGGACCAGCGGGCCGGTGAGCAGTGCCTCTCGCCGCTGGGCATCCGTCGCCGGCGCCCAGGTCCCGTTCGCCCGGTCGAGCACGACCGGCGGCAACGACCGGGCGATG
>JANPGL010000273.1:0-4977 GCA_031423915.1 Actinomycetes bacterium
CGATGTCGCTCGCCGACGCGGTGCGCGTGATCGCCGTCCGCAGCGCGGCGATGGAGGCGGCGACCGGCAACGGACGGATGGCGTCGGTCTCGCTGGCCGCGCCCGAGCTGGAGGCGGCCATCCGGCCGTACGGCGCGCGCCTGTCGATCGCCGCGATCAACAGCCCGTCGACGTCGGTCGTGTCGGGTGACACGGAGGCGGTCGCCGACGTGGTGGCCACCCTGCGCGCCGACGGCATCGAGGTGCGCCCGCTCGCGGTCGACTACGCGTTCCACAGCGAGCAGATGGCCCCGCACGCCGCGGTGGTGGCGGCCACGCTCGACGACCTCGCGCCGACCGACACCGCGATGCCGTTCGTGTCCACGGTCGACGGGCTCGTCGCATCGGGTTGCGAGCTCGGCGGTGCGTACTGGGGCCGCAACGTGCGCGGGACCGTACGGTTCGCCGAGGCGGTGCTCGCCGTTGCCGGCACGGGGTGCGACGTGTTCGTCGAGATCGGCCCGCACCCGGTGCTCGCCGCGTCGATCCTCGAGACCCTGCCGGCGGTCGACCGCGCTCCGGTCGTCGTCGCCTCCCTCCGGCGGGGGCGCGACGAACTGGCCAGCGCTTACGCCGCGCTCGGGGAGCTGCACTGCCACGGCGTGCGGGTCGACTGGTCGGCTATCCACCCCGGCCGGCGCACGGCCCTGGCACTTCCCACGTATCCGTGGCAGCGCGAGCGGCACTGGGTGGACCCGGTGGCCGCCTCGTCGCCGCGACCCGCCACCGGCGCCCACCCGTTGCTCGGGCGGCGCGTGCGTGCCGCCGGCGTCCCCGGGGAGATCTTCGAGGCGGCGCTCACGCCGTCGGCGCCCGCGTTCCTCGGGGATCACCGCATCGGCGGCACCGCCGTGCTGCCCGCGACCGCGGTCCTCGAGCTCGCCGTCGCCGCGGCACGGGCCGCCGGCATCGACGGGACCGTCGGTCACGGCGGCGTCGAGCTCGCGGACGTCGAGCTCCTCGGCGCGCTCCCGCTGGCCGACGACTCCCCCACCACGGTGCAACTCCACGTGGCTCCCGACGGTGCGGGGACGTCGTTCGTTCTCCATCGCCTCGGCGCCGACGAGCGGTGGGTGGCGCACGCCCGCGGTGCCCTCGATGCGTCGGCGGGCGGGGCGGTGGCGGTCGACCTCGTGGCCATTCGGGAGCGATGCCGGCCGATCGATGCGCCGAGTGGCGACGACCTCGGTGGAGGGCTCGTCGCGTTCGGACCGTCGTTCCGCGGGCTGACCGGGGTCACCATCGGCGACGGCGAGGCGTTGGGGCGTGTCGTCGCACCGGCGGCGGTGGTCGGCGAGCTCGACCGGTACGCGTTCCACCCGGCGCTCCTCGACGCCGCGCTCCAGCCACTGGGCGCGCTGCTCCCCGCCGGCCGCCATCATCTGCCGATCGCGTTCGAGCGGGTGCGGTTCGTGGCCCCGGCACCGACCGCGTTGTGGTCGCACGTGCGGCTCGTTCCGCCGTCGTCGGTCGCCGACGACGGTGGCGCCACGGTGCGCGCCGACGTCACGGTGTGCTCGGACGACGGGATCGTCATCGCCGAGATCGTGGGGCTGCGGCTCGTGCGGACGTCCCCGGCGGCGGTGGCCCGGATGCTGGGCGCGTCGGCGGGGCCGGTCGAGCGAGACCTGCTCGAGCGGCGCTGGGAGCCCTCGGACGTGCCGGCGCCGGTGGACGAGCCACGCCGCGTGCTCGTTGTGGCAGACCGCGGCGCGGTCGCCGCCACGCTCGTGCGGACCCTCGCGACGGGGTCGACCGACGCCACCCTCCTCCTGGACGAGGAGCCGACGGCCGCCTCGATCAGCGCGCGCCTCGCCGACCTCGAGGCCACCGACGTCGTCGTCGTGCGCGCCCTCGACACCGCGCCGCTCGGTGGCGCCGACCCCGTCGGCGACCAGCGCCCCGCCCTCCATGCCTCGCTGGCGGTCGCCCAGGCGGTGGCGTCCGGTTCGTCGGTCCGCACGTGGTTCGTCACCCAGGGCGCCCACGGCGCCGACGGGACCGCCGTCGCGCCCCACCAGGCACCCACGGTGGGTCTGGTCGCGTCACTCGCGGTCGAACTACCGGACTGGCACTGGTGCCACATCGACCTCGACCCGCGGCGCGACGCGGCCGCGTCGGCCGCGGACCTCGCCACCGCGCTGTGGCGGCGCGACGGCGCGACGTCGGTGGCCGTGCGCGACGGCGTGCACCTGGTCGCCGCGCTCGGCCCCTGCCGGCCGGCACTGGCGCCGGTGGCCGCAGGCACACGGCTCGCGTCGGCGTCGCCGGGCCTGCTCGATGCCCTGCACGTCGTGGCAGCGGAGCGTCGAGCGCCCGGGCCCGGCGAGGTCGAGATCGAGGTCGCCTACAGCGGGCTCAACTTCCGTGACGTGCTGATCGCCCTCGACCAGTACCCCGAACGGATCGAGACGTTCGGCAACGAGTGCAGCGGAACCGTGGTCCGCGTGGGCGACGGGGTCGCTTCGCTCACGGTCGGCGACCGCGTGGTCGCCCTGGGCGTCGGTGCGTTCGCCAGCCACCTCACGACGCTCGCCGATCTGGCGATCCGCATTCCCCACGGGCTCGGCTCGGCCGACGCGGCCACGATCCCGATCGCGTTCGCCACCGCCGAGCACGCGCTCGTGGAGCTCGGCAGCCTGGCGGCGGGCGAGCGTGTGCTGATCCACGCCGCGGCCGGCGGCGTGGGCATGGCGGCGGTGCAGACCGCGCAGCGCGTCGGGGCCGAGGTGCTGGCGACGGCCGGCTCGCCACAGAAGCGGGCCATCCTGCGGTCGATGGGCGTGCGTCACGTGTTCGACTCCCGCACGCTCGACTTCGCCGAGGGCGTGCGGACGGCCACGGGCGGGCGAGGGGTCGACGTCGTTCTCAACTCGCTCATCGGTGACGCCATCGCCCGCTCGTTCGACGCGCTCGCACCGGGTGGCCGCTTCCTCGAGATCGGGCGTCGGGCCACGTGGTCGGCCGAGCGTGCGGCCGACGTCCGGCCCGACGTCGACTACCGGATCGTCTTCCTCGGCGACTTGATCGCCGATGACCCCGCGGCCATCCGGGGCCTCCTCGCCCGGCTGATGCCGCGGTTCGCCGCCGGTGCGCTTCGCCCGCTGCCTCGGCGCGCGTTCGACATCGTCGACGTGGTCGAGGCGTTCCGGACGATGGCACAGGCCCGACACGTCGGCAAGATCGTCATCCGCCAGGCGCCGACTGCGGCCGCCACGGCGATCCGTCGCGAGGGCACCTACCTCGTGACCGGTGGGTCCGGCGGCATCGGCCTGCTGCTCGCCCGCCGCCTGATCGAACGCGGCGCCCGCCATGTGGCGCTGGCGTCGCGCCGGGCTCCCGACGAGAGCGCGGTCGACGAGCTCCGCGCGCTCGGGGCCACCGTGGCGACGGTGTCCGCCGACGTGAGTTCGCGCGGCGACGTCGACCGGCTCCTCGCTGACCTGTCCGCGACGATGCCGCCGCTGTGCGGGATCGTCCACGCCGCCGGGGTGAACGACGACGCTCCCGTCGTCGACCAGGGATGGGCCCGGTTCGCTTCCGTGCTCGGTCCGAAGCTGGCCGGGACCTGGCACCTGCACGACGCCACCCGGCACCTGCCGTTGCACCTGTTCGTACTCGTCGGGTCGGCGTCGTCGTCGCTCGGGGGGTCCGGCCAGGTGAACTACGCGGCCGCCAACGCCTTCCTCGACGCGTTCGCGACGTGGCGACGTGACGTCACGGGTACCGGGACCTCGATCTCGTGGGGGCCGTGGGACCGAGTCGGCATGACGGCGGCGCTCGCTGACGTCGACCGTGCGCGCATGGCCCGCCGGGGCATCGAGGTTCTCTCGGTCGACCGCGCGCTGGCGCTGTTCGACCGGCTCACCGACGTGGGGGGGCCTCCGGGAGCGCACTTCGTGGCGGTGCGCAGGGCTTTCGCCGACGGCACGCCGATGCCGTCGGGCGACGTGGCGACGCTCGGTGACGCGCCGCCTCGCCTGCTCGAGCAGTGGGTGGCGACCGTACCGGGGATGCGCCGGGCGGCCGTCACCGCGTTCGTTGCCGGTGCGGCGCGCAGGGTGCTCGGCCTGTCGTCGACGACGGAGCTCGACCCGCGCCAGCCGTTCCAGGAACTGGGGCTCGATTCGCTGATGGCGGTCGAACTGCGCAACGCCGTCGGCGCCGCTCTCGGGCCCGCGCAGCCGGCGACGCTCCTGTTCGACCATCCGACGATGTCGGCGCTCGTCGATCACCTGCTCGGCCTCGTCACCGCCGTCGAATCGCCGCCGGCCGGGGCGCCGCCGTCGAGGGTCGGCGACGATCTCGCCGGGCTCACCGAGGCCGAGGCCGAGGCGCTCCTGCTGCGCGAGCTCGGCCTCGAGGCAGGCCCGCCATGACGACGCCCGACGCCGGCGAAGAGCTGTCCCCGCTCAAGCGCGCGATCATCGAGATCCGAGAGCTGCGCGCCCGCCTGGACACCGCCAACGCCTTGGCGGGCGCAGCGCGCGAGCCGATCGCCATCGTCGGCACCGGGATGCGCTTCCCGGGCGGCGTCGATGACGCCGAGTCGTTCTGGGCGCTCCTGCGCGACGGGCGGGACGTCATCACGGAGGTGCCCGCCGATCGTTGGGACGCCGACGCCTTCTACGACCCCGACCCCGACACCCCAGGGCGGATGACGACGCGCTGGGGCGGGTTCCTCGACGGCGTGGACGGCTTCGACGCCGGGTTCTTCGGCATCTCGCCACGCGAGGCCGCGACGATGGATCCTCAGCAGCGCCTGCTGCTCGAGGTCACCTGGGAGGCCCTGGAGGACGCGGGCATCTCGACGGACGCGCTGTTCGGCACGGACGCCGGCGTGTTCCTCGGTATCTGCAACAGCGACAGCATGCGCCTGCTGCTCGCCGAACCGTCCGAGATCGACATCCACACCACCACCGGAAACTCGCTGAGCAT
>JANPGL010000274.1:0-2702 GCA_031423915.1 Actinomycetes bacterium
CCAGCAGAGCCAGGCTCGGGCCACGTCAACATCGGGAACGACGAGAGCATGTGATCCTCCGATCACGCCCGCAGCACCATCGTCACCGACAGCAACAACGGACAGGTGGATCACCGGCATATCTACCCTTCTGGCGCACCCGGGATCACCGGCAAATCGCACACGGAACAGCCGACGCGTCGTCAGGCAGGCTCAGAGTGGGTCCACCGATGGTCGTACCCTGCCTAGCTGCCGTCGTCTGTCGCGCCGTCCGTCTGGCGGGGCCATCACGAGTGGTCCCCGCCCGCCCCGCCGTGGTCGGCGATCACCGTGCTCGACGAGCCGGCGCTGGTGGCGCGCGCCGAGCAGTAGGGCCGCTCAGCGCGCCGTCACGAGCTCGAGCACGCGCTCGCTCACCGGCCAGGTGCCGGCGGTCTGGTTCGAAAGCAGCGTCATCGTGAACGCACCACCCGGGTCGTGCACCGAGCGGGAGCTGGCGCCGGTGTCGAAGCCGTGCAGCTCGACGGCGCCGGGCACGGCGTCGAGCCAGAGGCCGAGCCCGTGCCGTAGGCCATCGTCCGGCGACTCGCTACGGGGACGGACCATCTCGACGACGAGGCCGGGCGCCACGATGCGGCCGGCATCGAACGCATCCCAGAGCGCGTGGATGTCGGCGGCCGTCGAGAAGATGCCGCCGTCGCCGTTGCCGCGCACCGGAAGGTGGAACACGTTGGTGCGCAAGCCGTCGGGGTGGAGGTAGCCGACGGCGGCGTCGCCCGGGAGCTCGTCGGCGCGCAGGAACGCCGTGGCGCGCAGGCCGGCCGGTCGACACACGCGCTCGTCGACCAGGTCGTGGAACGAGCGGCCGGTGGCCCGCTCGGCGAGGAGCGCCAGCACCACGAAGCCGCCGTTGTTGTAAGCGAAGCGCTCGCCGGGCTCGTGCCGCATCGGGTGGCCGAGGATGGGCAGGAAGTCCCGGGTGTCGACCAGCGCGTGCGGCGGCGCGGTCAGGACGTAGGCGGTCCAGTCGTCCACCGCGTCCTCGTCGAGGTAGTCACCGATGCCCGAGCGGTGCGCCAGCAGGTGCTCGACCGTGACCCGGTCGTCGATCAGCGGCAGGTCGTCGCCCAGCAGCGAACGCGCCGTGGTGGCGAGCGCCAGCTCGCCCCGCTCGACGAGGCTCATCACGGTCAGCGCCGTGAAGCCCTTGCCACCGCTGGCCAGGCCGAAGCGGGTGTCGACTCGGTTCGGCACCCCGAGGCCGCGGTGGGCGAACCCGTAGGCGCGCTCGAACGCCACGGCGCCGCCGAGGTCGACGCGGATCACGCCCGAGAACCCGACGTCGGCCACGACGGCGTCGATGGCGGCGGCCAGCTCGTCCACTCGTCCGTCCTCAGACCGGCGGGATGCCGTGGCGCTTGCTGGGCCGGCGGGGGCGATGACCGCCGGCCAGGCTGAAGCGGCGCACCAGCTCGTCGCGCAGGTCCTCCGGCTCCACGATGGCGTCGATCACCAGCTCGCTGGCCAGGCGCAGCAGGTCGATGTCGGCCTCGTACTCGGCACGGCGCGCCGCCACGAACGCGGCGCGCTCGTCGGGGTCGTCGATCTCGCCGATCTTCTTGAAGAACACGGCGTTCACCGCGGCAGCCGCGCCCATCACGGCGATCTTGGCGGTGGGCAGCGCCAGGCAGGCGTCGGGCTCGAAGCCCGGCCCCGCCATGGCGTACAGCCCGGCGCCGTAGGCCTTGCGCAGCACCACCGAGATGGTCGGCACGGTGGCCTCGCTCATGGCCGTGAGCATCTTGGCGCCGTGGCGGATGATGCCCTGGCGCTCCACCTGGGTGCCGATCATGAAGCCCGGCACGTCGCACAGGTACAGCAGCGGGATGCCGAAGGCGTCGCACAACCAGATGAAGCGCGCCGCCTTGTCGGCCGAGTCGACGAACAGCACGCCGCCCTTCACGCCGGGGTTGTTGGCCACGATGCCGATCGGGTTGCCGTCGAGATGGGCCAGGCCGACCACCAGCTCGGGGGCGAACAACGGCTTCAGCTCGCAGAAGCTCTGCTCGTCGACCAGCGCCTCGACGACGCGGCGCACGTCGTAGCCCATCGTCTCCTCGGCGGGGATCAGTTCGATGGTGAAGCTGCGAGCGGGCGGGGACGACTCCACCGACGGGGCCGGCTCGCTCCACGACGTCGGCAGGTACGAGAACCACCAGCGGGCCAACGCGATGCACTCGGCGTCGTCGTGGGCCAGGTTGTCGCCGCACCCCGACGTGGTGGCGTGCATGCGGGCGCCGCCCATCTCCTCGAGCGTCACGTGCTCGCCGATGACCTCCTCGGCCATGCGCGGCGACCCGAGGTACATCGACGCGTTGCCCTCCACCATGAACACCACGTCGCAGAAGGCCGGAATGTAGGCCCCGCCGGCGGCCGACGGGCCGAACAGGCAGCAGATCTGGGGCACCTTGCCCGACAGCTTGATCTGGTTGTGGAAGATGCGGCCGGCGCCGCGCCGGCCGGGGAACAGCTGCACCTGGTCGGTGATGCGGGCGCCGGCCGAGTCGACGAACCAGAACAGCGGCAGCTCGTGGTCGAGCGCCAGCTCGGTGGCCCGGATCATCTTCTCGACGGTGCGGGCGCCCCACGAGCCGGCCTTCACCGTCGGGTCGTTGGCCACCACGATGGCGGGCCGCCCGTCGACCAGGCCCCGGCCGGTCACC
>JANPGL010000275.1:0-4862 GCA_031423915.1 Actinomycetes bacterium
CCTCGGCGAGCTTGTCGGCCGAGCGCGCCGCCAGCACGACGTTGGCGCCGGCCTCGGCGAGCGTGGTCGCCATGCGGGCGCCCAACCCGTACGACGCGCCGGTGACGAGCGCCGTGCGACCGGCGAGAGAGAACGCGTCGAGAGCGCCCATGTCGATACCCCCCCAAAGGACCGAAGGTGATGATGTTCGCGCGTCGCCGGCCCTCGATCAATGGTCGATTTCAGCGCGGGCGCGTAGGTACCGGGGCTGCGGCTCGCTCCGTGTCGCACGCTTCGCGCACGTGGCACCCGGCCAGGTGATCGTTGACGAGACCGAGCGATTGCATGGCGGCGTAGCAGGTGGTCGGGCCCACGAAGCGGAAGCCGCGCTTGAGCAGCTCCTTCGACAGCGCGGTCGACTCGGCCGTCTTGGCCGCCACCTCGCCGAGGGCGCCCGGCTCGGGGCGGCCGGTGCGGTCCGGCTCGTAGGACCAGACGAGCGCGGCGAGCGAACCGAGCTCGGCCTGCACCGCCAGCGTGGCGCCGGCGTTGTTGATGGCCGCCTCGATCTTGCCGCGGTGCCGCACGATCGACGCGTCGCCCAACATCCTGTCGACATCGGCGGGGCCGAAGCCCGCCACCACGGCGGGGTCGAAGCCGGCGAAGGCCCGGCGGAACGCGGCGCGCTTGCGCAGGATGGTGAGCCACGAGAGCCCCGATTGGAAGCCCTCGAGGCAGAGCTTCTCGTACAGGCGGACGTCGTCGGTGACGGGTCGGCCCCATTCGTCGTCGTGGTAGGCGACGTAGTCCGGGGTGGACAGGCACCAGCCACAGCGGGGCACCCCGTCGTCGCCCGGCAGCGGGCCAGCCGTCTTCCCATCGGTCATCGGATGCTCCTTCGTCGTCGTCACGCAGGGACGGCCGTCCCGATGATGGCCGCTGTCGACCGTCGACGCCGCCACCTGTGACCGACGGATGTTTGGATGGGTACCCCCTGGGGGTATAATGGGGGCATGGCACAGCCCGGGTACCACGACCGCAAGGACGAGGTGCGGACGCGCCTGCGCCGGATCGAGGGACAGGTGCGCGGCCTCCAGCGCCTCGTCGACGACGACACCTACTGCATCGACGTGCTCACCCAGATCGCCGCCACCACCAAAGCGCTCCAAGGCGTGGCGGTCACCCTCCTCGACGAGCACGTGCGCCACTGCGTCACCCACGCCGCGGCCGGCGACAGCGACGCCATGGTCACCGAGGCCACCGCCGCCATCAAGCGGCTGCTCCGCACATGAAGGACCGACTATGACCGACACGACCCTCCCGGACACCACCCAGGTCACGCTCGACGTCACCGGCATGACCTGCGCGTCGTGCGCCATGCGCATCGAACGAAAGCTCAACAAGCTCGACGGCGTCACGGCCTCGGTGAACTACGCCACCGAGCGGGCCACGGTCAGCTTCGACCCGAACCTGCTCCAGCCGGCCGCGTTGGTCGACGCGGTGGAGCAGGCCGGCTACGGAGCCACGCTGCCCCCGGCACCGGCGCGGCCCGGCGCCGCACCTGCTCCCCCGGTGGGCGTCGATGCCGCCGCCGTCCACGCCGCCGAGCTGGCCCACCGGCTGACGGTGGCCGCCGTGCTGGCCGCGCCGGTGCTGGCCATGTCGATGATCCCCGCGCTCCAGTTCCGCAACTGGCAATGGCTGTCGCTGGCGCTGGCCGGCCTGGTGGCGCTCTGGGGCGGGTGGCCGTTCCACCGGGCCGCCTTCGCCAACGCGCGGCATGGCGCCGCCACCATGGACACGCTCGTGTCGGTGGGCGTGCTCGCCGCCTTCGCCTGGTCGGTGTGGGCGCTGTTCTGGGGCGCCGCCGGCCAGGGCGCCATGCCCGGCATGGACGGCTACAGCATGCCGTGGTCGTGGCGACCGACCCGCTCGACCGTGGCCGGCGAGCACCTCTACCTCGAAGTGGCGTCGGCCGTCGTGGTGTTCCTGCTCACCGGGCGCTACCTGGAAGCCCGGGCCAAGCGGAGCTCGGGTGCCGCCCTGGCCGCGCTGGCCGAGCTCGGGGCCAAGGACGTGGCCGTACTCGGCGCCGACGGTGCCGAGCGCCGTGTCCCCATCGGCCAGCTGGTCGTGGGTGACCGCTTCGTGGTGCGGCCCGGCGAGAAGATCGCCACCGACGGACTGGTCACCGAGGGCTCGTCGGCCGTCGACACCTCCCTCGTCACCGGGGAGCCCGTGCCCGTCGAAGTCGGCCCCGGCGATCGGGTGGTGGGCGCCACCGTGAACGCCGGCGGACGGCTCGTGGTGGAAGCGACGCGCGTGGGGGCCGACACGGCGCTGGCGCGCATCACCCGCCTCGTCGAACAGGCCCAGTCGGGCAAGGCGCCCATCCAACGGCTGGCCGATCGCGTCGCCGGCGTGTTCGTGCCAGTCGTCCTGCTCCTGGCTGGCGCCACGTTCGCGGCGTGGCTGCTCACCGGGCACACGCTCGTCGAGGCGTTCACCGCCTGCATCGCCGTGCTCGTGGTGGCCTGCCCGTGCGCGCTCGGCCTGGCCACGCCCACCGCGTTGCTGGTGGGCACCGGCCGGGGCGCCCAGCTCGGCATCCTCATCGCCGGGCCCGAGGTGCTGGAGTCGACCCGTGCGGTGGACACCATCGTGCTCGACAAGACCGGCACGATCACGGCCGGCCGCATGGCGCTCGTCGACGTCGTGCCCGCCGCGGGCGAGGCGCGCGCCGACGTGCTGCGCACCCTCGGCGCGGTCGAGGCCGCGGCGGAGCACCCGATCGCCCGGGCCATCGCGTCGGCCGCCGCCCACGACGGCGCCCTGCCCGGCGTCGGGTCGTTCGCGGCGCTCGCCGGGCTCGGCGTGGAGGGCGTGGTCGAGGGCCGTGCGGTCGTGGCCGGCCGCCCGTCGCTGCTGGTCGATCGGGGCCTGCACCTCGACGACATGCTCGACGCGACCCGCAGCGCTCACGAAGCCGCCGGACGCACGGTCGTGGCCGTCGGGTGGGACGGCGCGGCGCGCGGTCTCGCCGTCGTGGCCGACGAGCTGCGCCCCACGAGCGCGGAGGCACTCGATCGCTTCCGGGCGCTCGGCCTGCGGCCCGTGCTGCTGACCGGCGACAACGAGGCGGCCGCCCGCCAGGTGGCCGCCGCCGTCGGCATCGCCGAAGCCGACGTGATCGCCGGCGTGCTGCCCGAGGGCAAGGTCGACGTGGTGCGTCGCCTCCAGGGCGAGGGCCGGGTCGTGGCCATGGTGGGCGACGGCGTGAACGACGCCGCCGCGCTGGCCCAGGCCGACCTCGGCATCGCCATGGGCACCGGGACCGACGTCGCCATCGAGGCCGCCGACCTGACGCTGGTGGCCGGCGACCTGCGCACGGCCGCCGATGCCATCCGTCTGTCGCGCCGCACCCTGGCGACCATCAAGGGCAACCTGTTCTGGGCGTTCGCCTACAACGTGGCCGCCATCCCGCTCGCCGCGCTGGGGCTCCTGAACCCGGTCATCGCCGGCCTGGCCATGGCCGCCTCGAGCGTGTTCGTCGTGACCAACAGCCTGCGCCTGCGCTCGTTCCGGACGGCCTGAGCTACGGCGACGGCGCCCCTGGGCGCCGTCGGCGGCGTCAGACCGTGGTGGTGCTCGACGCCTCGACCGACGTGCCACAGTCCGCACGGCAATCCACCCCGAAGGGTCAATTGGCTACGAATAGCGTCGACTTGGATGCATTTCGTGAGAGTTTCGAGAACTTCGAGGGTAGGTTCCGTGACCGTGGTCACGGACACCCGGGCGGGCGGCCCGGCTCGGATGGCATGGCTCGACGTCGCCAAAGGCATCGCGATGGTCGGCGTGCTGGGCGTGCATGCGGTCGAACGCAGCCTCGGCGGGGCGTGGTGGTCGAACCCCGCCCACGACTGGCCTGGCCTCCGGGCGCGCGTCGACCAGTGGCGACCGACCACCGGGTCGTTCTGGGCGATCGCCGCCAACCCGGTGCGCTGGCTGGGCTGGCTGGGCGACCTGGCCCCGTCGCTGTTCGTGTTCGCCACCGGGTTCCTGCTCGTCGCCGCCGGCGCTCGCCACGGCCGCTACCTGGCCCAGGTGGGGCGCAGGCTGTGGTCGTTCCTGCCGATGTACTGGATCGTCGTGGTAGGCGTGACCGCGCTCGCCATGCTCGCCGGCCAACCCGATCCCTCGCCGCGCCGCGGTGCGTTCTGGCTGTCGCTGCTCGGGTTCCGGGCCACGCCGGGCACCGTCTACTACGGCGCAGGCGCATGGTGGTACGTCGGCTTCCTGGTGCAGCTGGCGTTCGTCGCCCCCGTGCTGGTGCGCTGGCTCCGTCCCGGCCCGAGCGCCGTACGCCGGGCCGCCGTGCTGCTCGGCGGTTCGATCTTGGTGAAGGCCGTCGCGCTGGTGCTGCTGGCCGGCACCACGGAGATCGACCCGGTGAACCGCGGCGGCGTGCTCATCGGCAAGCTGCCCGAACTCGTGGCCGGCGCGCTGCTGGCGCTGGTGGTGCACGGCGCCACCGACGTGCGGGCCGAGGTGCGTCGGGTCGTGCCCCTGGGCGCCGGCCTGTTCGCGCTCGTGCTGGCGTTCGCCTCGGCGTTCACGCTCGTCGGCAACGCCGTGGCCGGCGTGCTCGTCGGCCTCGGGACGGTCGGGGTGTGTGCCCACGTGGTCGACCGCGCCGAGGGCCGCGTCGGCCGGGCGCTGCGCTTCGTTTCGCGCCACTCGTTGGCCGTGTTCCTGGCGCACCCGATCCCGAACAAGATCGCCGGCGGCACGGCCTTCGGCCCGGCCATGGCGGCGCGGATCGCGGTCGCCATGGCGCTCGGGGTCGTGGCCGGCCTGGCGCTGGAGCGCGCCTACGGCGTGGC
>JANPGL010000276.1:0-4666 GCA_031423915.1 Actinomycetes bacterium
GAGCGCCGCCAGCTCGTCCTCCCAGCCGGCGGGGCGGCGCAACCACAGGGCGCCGGCCCGGCCCACCACTGCCTCGTCGGCCACCGAGGCGATACGTGAGCGGAACGATTCGTCGGCCTCGACGGCCCGTCGCAGCGGGCCCAGCGCGGCGGGCGGCAGCTTCTGGAAGCGCAGGAAGGGCCGGAGCCCCGCCGGGACGGGCAGCGGGGGCCGTTGGCGCGATCCGAGCACCGCGACACCGAAGGCGAGCTCGAGGGCGAGGCGCACGATCTCGTCGGGCACCGACGCGGCCGCCGGCGCGGCGGGGTCGGGCTCGGCGTGGCTCATGCCTGCAATCTAGGGACCGGTTGACCGATCCGGCTCGGCCGGGCCGCAACGCCCGAATATCACCGAGCGAACACGCGTTCGACTACGGTGCGTGCATGAGATCGCCGGCGGACGCACGCCCCCTGCACGACGTCACGTTCTGCGTGCTCGATCTCGAGACGACGGGCGGTTCGCCGGTCGACGACCGCATCTGCGAGGTGGGCGCGCTGAAGGTCCGCGGTGGTCAGGTGCTCGGGGCGTTCCACACGCTCGTCGATCCCGAACGCGGCATCCCCCCGTTCATCACCATGCTCAACGGCCTCACCGACGCCGTGGTGCATGCCGCCCCGACCGTGCCGGCGGTGCTTCCCAGCCTGCTCGAGTTCGCGCGCGACACCGTGATCGTCGGGCACAACATCCGCTTCGACATCTCGTTCCTCGATGCGGCCTGCGAGCGCCTCGGCTACGCGCGCCTCGCCCATCCGAGGGTGTGCACGGCGGCGCTCGGCCGACGGCTCCTCCACGACCAGGTACCCGACTTCCGCCTGTCGACGTTGGCCAGTCGGCTCCGGCTCGACCACCAGCCGTCGCACCGGGCGTTCGAGGACGCGCTGGCCACCGTCGACCTGCTCCACGTCCTGCTGGAGCGCGCCGCGGGCCTCGGCACCTTCGCGCTCGACGACCTGCTGGTGCTCCACCGCCAGGCGGGCAGCCCCAGCGCGGCGAAGCTGAAGCTCACCGAGCACCTCCCCCGCTCCCCCGGCGTGTACGCCTTCCGGGCCGGCACGGGCAAGGTGCTGTACGTCGGCAAAGCCACGAACCTGCGCGCCCGCGTTCGCTCGTACTTCGCCGACGGTCGCCGCACGGTGGCCGGCCTGCTCCGGTCGACCACGTCGATCGATCACCTCGTGTGCACCTCCACGCTCGAGGCCGCCGTCGTCGAGGCCCGGCTGCTGCAACGCCTGGCGCCGCCGTCGAACGTCGCGGGCAAGCCGCGCCGAGCGGCGTACGTGCGGCTCGACCCCGCCGAACCGTTCGCGCGGTTGGCCGTCGTTCAGCGGGCCCGCGGCAACGCCGTCCATCTCGGTCCGCTGGCGTCGACCGGCACGGCCCGGCTGGTGATCGAGGCGCTCGAGTCGGTCGTCCCGTTGCGGCGGTGCACCGTGCCGCTCAAGCGGGGCGAGCTGCCGTGCCGGGAGGCGCCGTGCATGCCGGCCCAGCTCGGCGTGGCCAGCTGCCCGTGCGCGGGCACCATCGGGGCTGCGCCGTACCAGGACCATGTGCGCCACGCCGCTCACGCGCTGGCCGGCGTCGGCGCGGCCACGCCCGTGTTGGTGGCCCTGGCCGATCGGATGACGGCGCTGGCCGGTGCCCGTCGGTACGAGGAGGCGGCGCTCGTGCGAGACCGCGCCGGGGCGCTGGCCCGCACGCTCGAACGCCACCAGCGTCTCGACGCGCTGCGGCGCGCCGGCACGGTTCGCCTGCTCCTGCGCGACGGCTCGGTGGCCGTCCTCTCCCGGGGCCTGTTGGTCGACGCGTTCGACGCCGACGGCGAGCGCAGCGATCGCGCCCACGCGCTGGCCGCGCCACCGACCGAGCCGGTGAGCCCCGACGGCGTGCTCACCCCCGAGCAGGCCACCGAGCTGCACGTGGTGGCCACCTGGCTGGCGAGGGAGAAGGGCTGGCGCGTCGTCGAGGTCGAGGCCACGTGGTGCGAGCCGTGGCAGCCACACTCCCACCCGTGGGGCACGGGCCACCAGACGGCGGCCTAGGGGTGCGACCGGGGCACCGTCACCGCACGGCGAGCCGCACGCGGTAGGTGAACACGAACGGGCGCTCGGCCGTGCCGAGGGCCTCGTGGACCACGCGGGCGAACGCGGTCACGCCGATCGTGGTCTCGTCGAGCCCGTGCTTGGCCAGGGTGCGGATGCCTCCCTGGCTGCGCAGGAGATCGACGAAGCGCGCCGCGTCGCCCGGTTCCGTGGCGTGGGTGATGACCTCGCGGCAGAACCGGAAGCGACCGCTGGCCCGCAGGCGCGCCAGGTGCTCGTCCTTCGACCACGCGGTGACCCCGGCCGGCAGGGCACGACCCTGGTTGTGGTCGCGCCCGAGGTGCTCGGGCACCGGTGCGCCCTGGGCGTCAGCGGCGAGCGGCGCGGCGAGCCCGTCGCCGTCGAGCCCGGCGCGCAAGCGGTCCTCGTAGGCGGCGGCGCGCACCATGCACCGACCCCACGCCTCCTCGGCGGGCGCGCTGCCGACGGCCGGGGGCCAGTCGCAGTCGAGCGCGGCGAACACCCCGCCCGGCCGGAGCAGCCGCGCCACCTCGGCGAAGGTGCCCGAGGTCTCCATCCAGTGCAACGCCTGGACGGCGAGCACCACGTCCGCGCTCTCGTCGGGCAGCCCCGTGGCGTGCGACCATCCGGCCACCGTCGTCGCGCCCGCCGCGGCGCGGGCATCGGCCACCGCTCGCATGTCGGCGCTCGGCTCCACCCCGATGGTGCGCCCCGCCCACGATGCCGCCCAGCGGGTCGACAACCCGGTGCCGCTGCCCAGGTCGACGACCAACGGCGAGGCGGTGCCGCTGTAGGCCCGCAGCAGGTCGCCCACCACCGCCGGCGGGGTGGGTCGGACGCGGTCGTAGAGATCGGCGAAGCCGCTGAAGCGGTCGGCGTTGCCGGCCAGGTCCACGCGCCGGCTCAGACCGTACCGATGAGCGAGGCCAGCACCTCGACGGTGGCGGCGACGGCCGCCGTGCCGCCGAAGGGGGACGCCACGAAGTCGGTGGCACCGGTCTCGCCGAGCGCGCGGACCTGCGCCCGGACCGACGCCGCGTCGCCCACGATGGCCACGTCGGCCGGGCCGGCCGCGCCCTCGCGGTCGAGCATGGCCCGGTACGACGGGAGCTGGCCGTAGATGGCGAAGGTCTTGGCCGCGGCGGCGCGGGCGCCGGCCGGGTCGTCGGTCACCTGCACCGGCAGGCCCACGGCGACCCGCGGCGCCGGTCGGCCGGCCGCGGCTGCGGCGGCGTTGATGCTCGGGGCGATGTGGTCGCGGATCGTCGCCGGCCCGGCCATCCAGGTGACCGTCCCGTCGGCCACCGCGCCCGCCAGCTTCAACATCGCCGGAGCGAGCGCCGCCAGCAGCACGGGCGGTGCGGCCGCCCGCTCGGCGGTCATCTTCCCGACGGCCTTCAGCGTCTCGCCCTCGACGCTGACCGCCTCGCCGCGCAGCAGGGGCAGCAGCGCCGACAGGTATTCGCGCATGTGGCGCGCCGGCTTGTCGAACGAGTAGCCCCACATGCCCTCGACGACGACCTGGTGCGACAGGCCGATGCCGAGCAGCAGCCGGTTGCCCGACGCCGCCTGCACCGCCAGTGCCTGCCCGGCGAGCGCCATGGGGTGGCGGGGGTACGTGGGCACGACGGCGGTGCCCAGCATGATGCCGTCGACCTCGCGGCCGGCGACGGCGAGCACGGTGAGTGCGTCGAGATCGAAGATCTGCGCCAGCCACGCCGAGGCGAACCCGGCGTCGCGCGCGTCGCGCACCGATGCCACCGTCTTGTCGAGGTCGGTGGCCGACCCGAGGAACAACCCGATCTCCATGACGCCCCCTGTGCGCTCGTGACGATCGGCATCCTCGCGCGGGTGGCTCGGGCCGGCGTCCTCAGGCGGTCTCCACGACCGCGCCGGCGTGGTCGATGCGCAGGATCTTCGTGTGCCCGTCGTCGGGGAGTGCGGCGGCCACCGACTCCGCCCGGTCGTGGGCACAGAACAGTGCGACGGTGGGCCCCGAGCCCGAGAGCCACGAGCACCACGCCCCGGCATCGAGGGCGTCGGCCATCGCCCGGCGCGACGGCTCGGCGTTGCGCAGGCGCACGTCCTGGTGCAGCCGGTCGTCGGTGGCCGTGCGCAGCGCAGCGACGTCGCCGGTGGCGAGCGCGGCGACGAGCAAGGCCGTGCGGCCGACGTTGAACACCGCGTCGGCCCGGTCGACGGTGGCCGGCAGCCTGCCGCGGCTGGCGTCCGTGGACGTCGTGAACGACGGGATCCACACGACGACGGCCGGATCGAACGCCAGGGGCACGCGCACCACCCGCCCGCCGGCGGTGGCCACCACACCGCCGAGCAGCGAGGCCGCCACGTTGTCGGCGTGACCCTCCAGGGCCGTGGCGCGGGCCAGCACCTCGTCGGTGGCGTCGCCGGGGCCCGTGCCGGCCCGCACGAGCCCGGCCAGCAGGCCGGCGACGCGCGCCGCCCCCGAGAAGCCGAGGCCGCGGCCCATGGGGATGGGGCTCCGCACCCACACCGGGCCGTCGCCGCCGGCGAGCCGGTACGCGACGGCGGCGGGGTGGGTGTCCTCG
>JANPGL010000277.1:0-9497 GCA_031423915.1 Actinomycetes bacterium
ATGTTCGACGAGGAGGCGGCGCGCCTGCCGGGACCGTCGCTGCTGCTGGCATCCGGCGACAACGTGGGAGCCTCACCGGCGAACTCGGGGCTCCTGGAGGACAAGCCGACCATCGATGTCGAGAATGCCTGGGGGATGGACGCCACCGCCTACGGCAACCACGAGTTCGACTACGGCGTGGAGCGGTTGAAGATGCACCAGGCCCGGGCCAACTTCCCGTTCCTGTCGGCCAACATCCTCGACGCCGTCACGGGTGACGCCCCCGACTACGTCAAGAAGTCCGAGGTGTTCACGGTCAACGGCGTCAACGTCGGCGTCATCGGCGCCACGACCAAGGACACGCCGAACCTCGTGAGCGCCGGCGCCACGGCCGGCCTGATGTTCGACGACGAGGCGGCCCGGGTGCGGGCGGAGTCGCAGCGACTGCTCGCCCTCGGCGTCAAGGTGCAGGTCCTCGTCATCCACGAAGGCCAGAACCTCGGCAGCAACGCCGTCGACGGGACCGCTCCCGTCGCGTGGGACGGGCGCATCAACGAGATCGTCGATAACTTGCAGGACACGACGATCGACCTGGTGCTCGCCGGCCACACCCACCGCATCGGCAACTACGTCCAGGGGCACATCCCGATCCTCGAGGGTGTCAACGCCGGCGGCAGCTACTCGGTGGCGCAGCTCATGGTGCGCAACGGCGACGTCGAGTACGTGTCGGGAGCGACGCGGATCTCGAAGAACATCGGCGTCGCCAAGCGGGCCGACGTGAAGGCCATCGTCGACGACGCCAACGCCCAGACCGCGGTGCTGCGCAACAAGGTGATCGGAACGCAGGTGGCCGACATCCGCCGCGACGGGGCGCGGCTCGCCGAGTCGGCGATGGGCAACCTCGTCGCCGACGCCATGCGCGACAAGTACCCGAGCACGGCCCTGAAACCCATCGACGGTGCGTACACCAACTCCGGCGGCCTGCGACAGGACCTCCTCTGCACCCCGGCCTCGGCCGGTGAGCAGCCGTGCGAGATCACGTGGGGCGAGATGTTCGCCGTCCTGCCGTTCGGCAACCGGACGGTCATCGAGACGCTCACCGGTGCGCAGCTGCAGGAGGCGTTCATCAACGGTGTCTCACCGTCGTGCAACCCCGCCATCGCCACCGGCCGGACGCCCCAGCTGTCGGGCCTGAAGTTCACGTACCGCTGCAACGGCACCACGCCGGAGATCACCGGGATGTGGAAGACACCGCAGGGCATCACCGGCCCGGCCATCCCGATCGGTCCGACGGACTCCGTACGGTTCGTCACCAACGACTTCATGTACACGGCGGGCGACGGCTACACGGTGTTCACCAAGGGGACGGACGTGCTCCAGCCGGGCGACGACCTGCTCCAGGTGGCCATCGACTACGTCGCCGCCCACTCTCCGGTGAACCCGCTGAAAGAGGGACGGTTCGTCAGGCAGGCGTGACGGTTCGACGAGCGGGTCCGGTCCGCCCCGGGCCCGCTCGTCTCCCGCCCCGGGCACCTTGACGTATCTACCGCGCGTTTGGTAGCCACCACCTGACGGTGGAGGGCACCGTCATCGACGACTCGGGGGATGCCACGTGCTGACGGGCAAGGAGTACAAGGAATCGCTCTTCGACGGGCGCGCCACCTACTTCGAGGGCGAGAAGGTCGACGACCTCCCGGGCCACCGGCTCCTCGGCGGCGCGGTCTCGCGCGTGGCGGAGCGCTACGACTGGCTGGCTTCGAACGCCGTCGACGGGGAGAGCCCGCTCAACTCGATCCCGACCAACCCCGAGGAGCTGCGCGCCAAGGTCGACCTCGTCCACGAGGCCGGGATGATGGCCCACGTGACCTACACGTCGATCATGACGCTCGCCACGGCGGCCGGCCGGATGACCGACACGGCCCCGAAGTACATCGAAGGCATGCAGGCCTACATCGAGGACGCCCAGAAGCGGGACATCCGGATCACCCAGTGCATCACCGACGCCAAGGGCGACCGCTCACGACCGCCCGGCAAGCAGGAGGACCCCGACGTCTACGTGCGGGTCGTCGAGCGCCAGTCGGACGGCGTGGTGATCCGCGGCGCCAAGCTCCACATCACCGGCGCCTCGCTCGGGCACGACCTGCTGACCATCCCGACGAAGGCCATGAAGCCGGGCGAGGAGGACTACGCGATCGCCTGCTGCGTGCCGGTCAACGCCCCCGGCGTGAAGATCATCAACACGACGTACGCGCCGCGCCACGAGGACCTCCGCGACTTCCCCGTCACCCAGGACGCCGCCTCGCCCGAGGGCTTCGTGGTGTTCGAGGACGTCTTCGTCCCGAACGACCGGATCTTCCTCAACGGCGAGACCTCCCAGGCGTCGGTCTTCGCCCATTCGCTCGGCCTGTGGGAGCGGCTCGGCGGGCTCTCGGGCATGGCGGACGGCGCCGACACGCTGGTGGGCCTGGCGCAGCTCATCGCCGAGGCCAACGGCCTGGCGGGCGAGGCGCACATCAAAGAGAAGATCTCCGAGATGATCATCCACGCCACCGTGGTGCGTGCCTGCCTCGAGGCCTGCCTCGTGCACTCCGAGACCGGGCCGTTCGGCGCGGCGTTCCCCAACGAGCTGTACACGAACGCCGGCAAGTACACGGGTGCGGCGAACTACAACCTCATGGTCCGCCACCTCCACGACATCGCCGGTGGCGCCGTGGTCACCGCGCCGTCGATCCGCGACTTCGAGAACCCCGACACCGGCTACCTGGTCAAGAAGTACATGACCGGCAACCCCGACAAGGGCGACGGCGAGTACCGCACGCGCCTGTTCCACACCATCCGCGACCTCACCGCCGACTCGTTCGGCGGCTGGCAGTTCGTGACCACGATCCAGGCCGGCGGTGGCCTCTACGCCCAGCGCATCGTGACGCGCAAGCACTACGACCTCGACCGGGCTCGGCAGATGGCACTGGCCGCCGCCGGGCTGGCCGCCCCGTCGCACTGAGCAACCGCTAGCCGCCCGACGGCTCGAGCGGGCCGACGCCCGCGCCGAGCTCGCGGTCCGCGAACGACCAGAACGCGCAGGCCCGTGGGCCCACGGACGGGCCCACGGGCGTGTGCGCGGGCGCGAACACGGCGCGCACGAAGCCCGGCGCGGCGTGCAGATCGGCGTGGGGATCCTCGCCCGCAGCCGCCCACCGGAACGAGCCGCCGTCGAGCACGAGCGGATCGCCGTCGGCCGCGGTTTCGCCGCCGGCAACCCGCCACGTGCCGCCCGCCCGGTGGGCGTCGGCGGCCGCCAGCAGCTCGGCCTCGAGGGCAGCGGCCGACGCGCCGAGCGGCACGCCCGCCACGACGAGGTCGTTCACGAGGGTCAGCGGCGCGCCGATACCCCGTGCCACCACGTTGATGCCGGCCCCGAAGCGCGGGTTCAGCTCCGTGGGCCAGAAGTCGTCGCCGTCGACCACGCCGTCCACCGTGAAGGTCCCGCGGAAGCCCACCTCGACGCGCAGCCGTTCGCCCACCGCGCGAGCCACGGCGCGCATGGCGTCACGAGCACCCGGCGACGGGTCCCAGAACGACGAGCACCCGGCGTACACGAACTCGTGGTCGCGCCGGAGCACGACCATCTCCACCGGGCGCAGCGACACCGTCCCCTCGGGAAGCACGATCCCGTGGATCGAGCACGGCACGCCCTCGACGAACGGCATGATCCGCACGCGGTCGCAGTGAGCCGCCAGGATGGCGGTGGCCCGGTCCGCCGTCGCCGTGTCGACCACCCAGCGCACGAGCGTGGCCCCGCCGTGGAAGCCGTCGCGGGCGTCGCCGCTCCACACCGTGCCGCGACCCTCGTCGAGGGTCGCCGCGGCATCGGCCGCCTCGGCCACCGGCACCACGACGGCCCGCAGGCGCGGCACCCCGGCCCGATCCCACAAGGCGTCGACCACGGTCTTGTCCTCGAGTGCCAACCATTCGGGGTGGCGGTGGGCGAGGCACCGGCGGCCGTGCACCGCCGGGACGTCGACCAGGAACGTGCCGATCACGAGCGCGGAGCCGTCGGGATCGAACGCGTCGATGGCCGCAGCCATGGCGGGCGTCGGTCGTCGAAGGGCGTCCAGCGCGAAGCGCAGCCGGGCCATCACGGGGCTGCCGGATGGGGGTGACTCGACCTGCGTCGGCACGGCCGGCGCCGGCCCCACGCCGGGGCCCTCGGTGGCCACGATCAGCACGGCGGAGGCGCCGGCATCCTGCAGCGCCGCCACCGTCGGCGCCCATGCCGGCGGCACCGCGCCCGCCAGGACGATCCGGCGGCCTTCGACCACGGAGCGCAGGGCTTCCTGCCACCAGTCCACGGTCGTGACGCTACGGCGCGGCCAGGGGGCGTCCCAGCGGGTTTCCACGGACGCCCGCCGACGTCACCAGCCCATGGCGTCCCCGACCGCCGCGTCGAGCTCGACCCAGCGCTCGTCGAGCCATGTCGCCAGACCGTCGAGGCTCGCCGGCAGCTCCGCCCGCCGGTAGCGGCGCGCCGTCACTCGGATCGGTTCGGTCAGCGGCACGGACCGGGCCAGGTCCGCGAATCGCCCGAACGCCTCCAGACCCCGATGGTCGAGCACGACGATGTCAGCTCCGGGCGATCCCGACGCCAGGGCCAGGAAGCCGCCAGATCGGGGAGGCAGCACGGACCGCAGCCCGGCGAGCCGCTCGGCCCGGGCGGGATCCCGTTCCGCCAGCCGGGCGATCCCCCGCGCCAGCACCTCGGGCCGATACAGGCGGCCCTCCGGGAAGATGGCCGCCACCGTGCGAGCGTCGAGGTGGCCGGCCACCTCGGCCACGAGGGCGAGCGCCTCGGGCGCGTTGTCGCGCGGCACGAACACCGAGCCGAGACGGCCGTACAGCAGGTCGAAGCCGGGGTCGGCCAGCAGCTCCGCCATGATCACGCCGCGCACGCTGGCGCCGCGTCCGAGGTAGAGCAGCGCGGGCAACGATGCGTCGACGATGGAGACGTGCCGACTGACGACGATGGCGGGCCCGGGAAGGAGCAACGCTTCGTCGCCCGCCTCCAGCTCGACGCGGAGGCCGAGCAGCCGCTCGCCCCAGCGGGCCAGGGTGCGCAGCGACCAGGCCTGGAGGCGCTCGTGGCGGGCGATCGACGCCGGCGCGTCGAGCCGGCGACCGAAGCCGGCCAGGAGCCAGTACGGGCCGGCCAGCAGGATCTCGGCCGAGTCGTTCCAGGCGTAGCGCAACGCGAACAGGTAGACGCGCGGGCCGGGCAGGCGCACGCGGCCCCGCAGCAGGTCCCGCGCGGCCAGGACGGGCACCACCACCGGCGTCGCCAGCGTCGCCGCCGCGGTGGCGCCGAGCATCAGCGGGATCGTCTTCGCCCGTCGCCGCCAACGCGACGCGGCCAGCTCCTGCGTGACGGGCACGCGCCCCATCCTCGCGCCGCCGGCCGTACGATGCGGGTCGTGGACGACGCTGCCCCGGGGACACTGCAGCGACTCGTCGGTGTGTACGACGCGGACGGGACGCTGCGGGGCGAGCTGACCTACTGGGTGGGCGCCCGACTCGGCCGCGCCCACTGCGCGCTGTGCGACATCACCCACGGCCTGGCCCGCGAGCGCGCCGGGTGGCGGTCGTGCCGGGCCGGCCTGCCGATCGCCTTCGACACCTACCACCGCGACGACCAGCCGGCCGCGGTGCGCGCCGCGGCCGGTGGGCGCCTGCCCGTCGTCGTGGCCGAAACCGAGCGCGGCGTCGTGCCGCTGCTCGGCCCCGACGAGCTCGATGCCTGCGGCGGCTCCGTCGAGCGCCTGATGAGGGCCGTCGAGACCGCTGTCGAGCGCGCCGGCATGGCCTGGCCGGCGTCCACCGCTCAGCGCTGAAGGGCCGCCAGGGGCTCGAGGCGCTCACGCTGGTCGACGCCCGCCGTGCCCGGCGCCACCACGAGCTCCTCGACGCCGAGGCCCGCCAGCGCGTCGACGTACGGCCGCAGCTCGGTGAGCGCGCCCGGCCACGGCAGGCCGATCTTCACGCCCACGTCGCCAGGGTCGCGATCGTTCGCCTCGCACAGGGCGCGCAGGGTCTGCATCCGCTCGGCCACCTGGTCGACCGACAGCTTCCAGCCGTACCAGCCGGCGCCGAGCGTGGCCGCCCGACGCAGCGAGGCATCGACGTTGCCGCCCACCCACACCGGCGGGCCGGGTTGCTGCACCGGCTTGGGCCACGCCAGCACACCGGAGAACGAGGTGAACTCGCCGTGGTGCTCGGCCACGTCCTGGGTCCACAGGGCCTGCAGCGCTCGCAGGTGGTCGTCGGTGCGGGCGCCGCGCCTCGCCCACGGCACGCCGAGGGCCTCGAACTCCTCGCGCAGCCAGCCGACCCCGATGCCCAGGTCGAAGCGCCCCTGGCTGGCGTGGTCGAGGGCCACGATCTGCTGAGCCACCGTCACCGGCTCGCGTTGGGGCAGCACCAGCACGCCCGTGCCCAGGCGGATCCGTTCGGTCACGATGGCGGCCACGGTCAGAGCCACCAGCGGGTCGTATGTGCCTGGTCGACGACCGACCGGGGGTGCCCCGTCGTCCGCGTACGGATAGCGCGACACCGCGTCCTGCACGAACACGACGTGTTCGGGCAACCAGAGCGACGAGAGGCCGAGCTCCTCGACCCTCCGGGCCGCGTCGGCCAACGCGTCCATGCCACGGCCGCGGCCACCGTCGAAACCCAGCACCACACCGATCCGCATCGCGCTCCCCCGTCAGCCGTGCGTCGAGATGCCGCCGTCGACCGGGATGACCGCCCCCGTGAGGTACGCACCGGCCCGGCTCGACAGGTAGATCACGGTGCCGGCGATGTCCTCGGGCGAACCGATGCGCTTGCGCGGGTTGGTCTTCTCGATGAACGCCCGGGTCTCGGCGTTGTCGAGCATGTAGCTCATCATCTTCGACTCGAACGGCCCCGGGGCGATCGTGTTGACGGTGATGTTGTCGCCGTTCACGAAGTGGGCGAAGTGCCGGGCCAGCATGTGGATGCCCGCCTTCGACGCCGAGTACGAGAAGTTGTCGCCCACCGGCACGCGTATGCCGTCGATCGAGCCGATCATGATCACCCGAGACGGGTCCTCGGCGGTGGCGCCGACGCGCAGCAGCGGCAGCATGGCCTGGGTCAGCAGGAACGGCGCCTTGATGTTGACGTCGAGCACCTTGTCGATGCCGGCCTCAGGGAACTCACCCAGCGGCGCACCCCAGGCGGCGCCGGCGTTGTTGACCAGGATGTCGACCTGCGCCTCACGCTCGGTCAAGGCGGCGACGAACCGGTCGATGTCGTCGGCGCGGGACACGTCGGCGGGAATCGAGATGCACTCGCCGAAGGCCGACAGCTCGGCGGCGGCGGCGTCGCAGGCGTCGGCCTTGCGGGCGGTGATGTAGGTGCGGACGCCGTTGCGCACCAGGCCGCTGGCGATCATGAACCCGATGCCACGGGAGCCGCCGGTGACGACGGCGACCTTGCCGTCGACGGAGAAGAGGTCGTTGATCAGCATGATCGGCCGAGCGTAGGCGACGGGTGCCCGCCCGCCCCACCGACCGGCAGGCGTCAGGAGGCGTGCGCGGCGATGAGCGCGTCGAGACGGTCGGCGCTCGACTCCTCGAGCGCGCTGCACGCCGACAGCTCGGCGATGACGCCGGCATCGTCGGTGCGCGCTGCGATGGTGCGCCAGGCGTGAGCGCCCTGACGTTCGGCATCGGCCTGGATGCGCAGCTGGTCCCATACGTCGTGGCCCTCGAACGCGGCGACGTAGGTGTCGCGAGCCGCGGGCAGGGGCGCGTGCAGCGCCTCGACATGATCGGGGTGCAGCGCGAACAGCGCGTCGATCCGATCGGCGATCTCGTCCTCGGCCGCAGCGCACACGCCGAGCACGCCGGCGTACTGCGGCAACAGCTCGGCCCAGTGGCGGTAGCGGTCGGCGGCGCCCCGTTCGAGCAGCGCCAGGAACCGGGGCATGGCTTCGGCCGGCACCTGGCCGATGAAGGGCGCCAGCAACGCACCGAACCGGGGGATCTCGAGGTCGCTCACGACCGGGACGTTAGCTGCCGTTCCACTGGCGCCCCCAGCGTTCTCGCGCCGTTCCGCCACCGGCCAGCGGCCGATCAGGTTGCGGTGTTACGACCATCACACCACCAACAGGAGGTTGTCATCACCATGGTCGAGACCGACCGCCGCTCGTTCCTCAAGCTCATGGGCACCGGTGCGCTCGCCGCCGCCCTCCCCGACGGCATCCGCAAGGCGAGCGCGGTGTCGCCGCGGTACCGCACCGGCACGATCCGCGACGTCGAGCACATCGTGATCCTGACCCAGGAGAACCGATCGTTCGACCACTACTTCGGCACGATGCGGGGGGTGCGTGGGTTCGCTGATCCTCGGGCGGTGAAGCTCCCGAACGGCAGGCCGGTGTGGAACCAGCCGAACGGCGCCGGCGAGCTGCTCCCCTACCGCCCCGACGTCCGCGACCTGGGCCGCTCGTTCCTGCCCGATCCGCCTCACGGCTGGAACGATGGCCACGCCGCCTGGAACGGCGGCCGCTACGACGCCTGGGTGCCGAACAAGGGCATCGTGACGATGACGTACAACACGCGCGACGACATCCCGTTCCACTACGCGCTGGCCGACGCCTTCACCATCTGCGACGCCTACCACTGCTCCGTCATGGGACCGACCGACCCGAACCGGTACCACCTGTGGACGGGTTGGGTCGGCAACGACGGCACGAAGGGCGGGCCGGTCATCACGAACGCCGAGGCCGGCTACGACTGGTCGACGTATCCCGAGCGGCTCCAGCGCAACGGCGTGAGCTGGAAGGTGTACCAGGACATCGGCGTCGGCCTCGACGCCGCCGGCTTCTGGGGATGGACGGGAGATCAGCCCTACATCGGCAACTACGGCGACAACTCGCTGCTCTACTTCCACCAGTTCCAGGACGCGCCCGCCGGCAGCCCGCTGGCCAACGGCGCCAAGGTCGGCACGAACATCGCCAAGGGCGGCACCCTGTTCGACCAGTTCAGCGCCGACGTGCAGAACGACCGCCTTCCCCAGGTGTCGTGGATCGCCGCGCCCGAGGCGCTCAGCGAGCACCCGAACTGGGCACCCGACTTCGGCGCCTGGTACGTGTCGCAGATCGTCGACATCCTGGCCTCGAACCCCGACGTCTTCGCCAAGACGGTCTTCTTCCTCAACTACGACGAGGAGGGCGGCTTCTTCGACCACATGGTGCCGCCGACGCCGGCGTTCTCGCCGCAGACGGGCGCGTCGACGGTCGACACGGTGAACGAGCGCTACTCCTCCGGCGGCGGCCACCCGGACGGCCCGTACGGGCTCGGCGTGCGCGTGCCCATGATCATCGTGTCCCCGTGGACGAAAGGCGGCTGGGTGAACTCCCAGGTGTTCGATCACACATCGGTGATCCGCTTTCTCGAGACCCGGTTCGGCGTCATGGAGCCCAACATCTCCGCCTGGCGGCGGGAGGT
>JANPGL010000278.1:0-3490 GCA_031423915.1 Actinomycetes bacterium
GCAGTCCCAAGCCGGATAGGTGACGATTTCCAGCTCGGGAGCGAAATAGGGCGCCGTGGATGCCACCGCGCGCATCGCGGACTCATCCGGCGCGACGAACATGGCATGGCCGCCCGTCACGCCCCCGCCGCCCGACGCCCACCGCAATGATCACCGCCGCCCCATCCGCCGAACCTCCCCCCGCACCGCCGGCCCGCCGGAGGCTCTCGGCCACGCTGCGCGCCCGGCCGCGCCTGCGGCTTGCGCTGTTGCTGGTGTTCCCGGTGATCTGGCTCGTGCTCGCCTACCTGGGCTCGCTCGCCGCGCTGTTCGCCAAGTCGCTCGACCGGCTCGACCCGTTCACGTTCAAGGTCGTGGGCGACAAGACGCTCGACAACTTCACCGAGCTCTTCTCGACCTCGGTGTATCGGGCCGTCACCGTTCGCACGGTGCTCATCGCGGTCGCCGTCACCGTGATCGACGCCGTGTTGGCGGTGCCCGTGGCGTTCTTCATGGCCAAGGTGGCCGGGCCGCGGTTGCGCAAAGCCCTGGTCGTGGCGGTGCTCGTGCCGTTGTGGGCCAGCTACGTCGTGAAGGCCTTCGCCTGGCGCAACCTGGTCGACCCGGCCGACAGCGTGCTCGAGAACACCCTTGGATGGGCACCCGGCTACGGCAAGACCTCGGTCGTCATCGTGATGTCCTACCTGTGGCTGCCCTACATGGTCCTACCGGTGTTCACGGGACTCGAACGCCTGCCCAGCTCGCTGTTGGAGGCATCGGCCGACCTCGGCGGCCGCACGATCGTCACGTTCCGCCGCGTCGTGCTGCCCGCCATCTGGCCGGCGGTGGTGGCGGGTTCGATCTTCACGTTCTCGCTGACGCTCGGCGACTACATCGCCGTGGGCATCGTCGGCGGCACCACCCAGGTGATCGGCAACGTCGTCTCGTCGAACATCGGAGCCAACAACGTGCCGTTCGCGGCGGCCTTCGCGCTGGTGCCGGTGCTCGTGATGGTCCTCTACCTCGTGGGGGCGCGCCGCACCGGCGCGTTCGAGAACCTCTGATGTTCCTGTCGGCCGGGGCTCGTCACGCCCTGCGAGTCGTCACCGCGGCGGTGATGGTCTTCCTGTTCGCGCCGCTCGTCATCGTGGCGGTGCTGTCCTTCAACACGTCGCGCACGTTCTCGTGGCCGCCCGACGGGCTCACCTTGTCGTGGTGGTCACGCGCCGCCGGGAACGAGGACATCCGGAACGCGCTGTGGAACTCGGTCAAGACGGCCTCGTTCGCCACCATGGTCGCGCTCGTGCTCGGGTCGCTGGCCGCGTTCGCCGTGCACCGGTTCCGATTCTTCGGGCGCGACACGCTCAGCTTCCTCGTGGTGCTCCCCATCGCGCTGCCCGGCATCGTCACCGGGCTCGCCCTGCAACAGGCGTTCCTGTCGCTGGGCATCGACCTCTCGATGCGGACCCTGGTCGCCGCGCACGCCACCTTCTGCATCGTGGTCGTCTACAACAACGTCGTCGCCCGGCTGCGCCGCCTGTCGCCCACGCTCGAGGAGGCGTCGGCCGACCTCGGCGCCGACGGTCTCCAGACCTTCCGCTACGTGACGTTCCCGCTCATCCGGTCCGCACTGCTGGCCGGCGCCCTCCTGGCGTTCGGTCTGTCGTTCGACGAGATCATCGTGACGACCTTCACCGCCGGGCCCGGCATCGACACGTTGCCCCAGTGGATCCTGCGCAACGTGCAGCGGCCTCAGGTGGGCCTGCCTCTGATCAACGTGGTGGCCACCGTGGTCGTCATCTTGTCGATCGTTCCCGTGTGGCTGTCGCAGCGCATCGCCGAAGGCGGCGGCTTCGGCCGCGGCACGTCGTCCTCGTCCTGAGTGCTCCCGCGGTCAGCGGACCGCGCCGTCGATGATCTCCTGTGCCACGTCGCGCATCTTGCGGCGCTCGCTCATGGCCCGGCGCTGGATCTGCGAGAACGCCTCGGCCTCCTTCAGGCCGTCTCGGTCCATGAGCACACCCTTGGCACGGTCGATCACCTTGCGCGCCTCGAGCTGAGCCTCGAGGCCCGCCACTTCGGCCGACAGCGCCGCCAGCTCGTTGTGGCGGGCGATGGCCAGCTCGATGGCCGGGACGAGCTCGCTCTTCTGGAACGGCTTCACCAGGTAGGCGAGCGCACCGGCATCGCGGGCCTGCTCGATGACGTCCCGCTGGGAGAAGGCGGTGAGGATGAGCACGCCGCAGATCCGTTCCGACGTGATGGTCTGCGCCGCCTCGAGGCCGGTCTGGCCGGGCATCTTGATGTCGAGGATGGCCAGGTCGGGGCGCAGCTTGCGCACGAGCTCGACGGCCTGGTCACCGCGACCCGTCTCCCCCACGACCTCGTAGCCCTCTTCCTCCAGGGTCTCGCGCAGGTCGAGGCGGATGATGGCCTCGTCCTCGGCGATCACGACTCGGGTGGGCATGACCGGGGCTCCCTCCAGGCTGACCGCGACCGGCGGCGGCTCCCCATTCAACCACCCGTGGCCCCGTGGAACGGCGTGCGCCAGGTCAGGGGGCCGAAAGACGGTCGAGCAGCTCGTCCTGCCGGGCCTCTAGCGAGCGGATCCGCTCGACCAGCTCGGTCCGCCGGCGGGCCCAGGCGTCGGCGTGCCGCTGCGCCTCACGGAACTCGTGGTCGGCGACCGGCGTCTCCGACACCAGCGCGCGCAGCCGGTTGTCTTCGGCCTCGTCGGACAGCTGACCGCCCTGCTCGTCGGTCACGGCCAGCTCCTCGTGGAGCGTACGCAGTCGGTTCGACACGTCGCGCAGGCGTCGTTCGACGAGGAATCGGGGCACGTGCGAAGTGTAGGAACCCGTCGGGCCGAGCGGTGTGCATCCAGCCACGCGACGCGCCGAGTCGGGTCATGATGGCGGGGCGCACGCACGAACGGAACGGAGGGCCAGGGTGACCGACGCCTGGGGCATCGTCGACGGCTACTGGGACACCAAAGGCACCTGGCACCCGACCGATCCGTCGACCGCCGGCGCGCTGCGGACCGCCATGGCGGCCGTGGGCGATGCACCTCCGCCCCCGCCACCGATGTGGTTCGTGGCCGCCGGGCAGGCCTCGTCGCTGTGGAACCCGTGTGACGTCGCGCTGGAGGACGGCACGGTGCTGGCCGACCTCGAGGAGCTCCCCGTCGACCTGCCCCTCGGCTACCACGAGCTGCGTCCCCGCGACGGTTCGCCGTCCACCCGTCTGGTGGTGACCCCGCGCCGCGTGCCGCTGCCGACCCGCCGGTGGGGCTGGTCGACCCAGCTCTACGCCGTCCGCTCGGCGGCCAGCTGGGGCATCGGCGACCTCGGCGACCTCGCCACGATCACCCGTTGGAGCGCCGAGGTGGGGGCCCGCACGGTCCTGATCAACCCGCTCCACGCCGCCACGGTGACGTTGCCGCAGGAGCCGAGCCCGTACTTCGCCACCAGCCGTCGCTTCCGCCACGTGCTCGCCATCCACGTGCCGGGCG
>JANPGL010000279.1:0-7558 GCA_031423915.1 Actinomycetes bacterium
TCCTACAAGTGAGCGAGATCCTGAACCTCACCCTGCGCGTGTGGCGCCAGAACGGCCCCGACGACGACGGCCACTTCGACGTGATCGAAGCGAGCGGCATCAAAGACGACATGTCGTTCCTCGAGATGCTCGACATCGTGAACGAGAAGCTCACGATCGACGGCAAGGACCCGATCACGTTCGACCACGACTGCCGCGAGGGCATCTGCGGCACGTGCTCGCTCATGATCAACGGCCAGGCCCACGGGCCCGAGCGCAACACGGCCACGTGCCAGCTCCACATGCGCAAGTTCCACGACGGCCAGACGGTCACCGTCGAGCCCTGGCGCGCGGCCGCCTTCCCGATCATCCGTGACCTGATGGTCGACCGATCGGCGTTCGACCGCATCGTGGAGGCCGGCGGCTTCATCACCGCCAACACCGGTGGTGCTCCCGACGCCAACCTGATCCTCATCCCGAAGCCCGTGGCCGACGCGGCCATGGACGCGGCCGAGTGCATCGGCTGCGGAGCCTGCGTGGCGGCGTGCCCCAACGGCGCGGCCAACCTGTTCACGTCGGCCAAGGTGGCTCACCTCAACCTGCTGCCGCAGGGCCAGTCGGAGCGCTACAGCCGCGTCGAGTCGATGGTCGACACGATGGAGGAGCACTTCGGCTCGTGCACGAACCACGGCGAGTGCGAGCAGGCCTGCCCGAAGGGCATCTCCATCGACTGGATCGCCCTCATGAACAAGGACTACATCAAGTCCAAGTTCAAGAACCGGCGGCTCACGAGCCGGGGTTGACCGCGACGTCCTGGGACACGCAGGCCGCGGCGAGCGCCTGTGTGTCCTCCAGGACCCAGTCCTCGGTCATCCGGCCCCAGCGCAGGGTGATCCACTGGCAGGCCTGGTTGCGGTAGCGCGTCCCGTCGGCCAGCGTGGCCGCCACGTCGAGGCGCACGGCGACGCGCGTACGCCACGGGCCGCCGTGGACGGCCACGTCGCGCACCGTGAACGAGATGTCGGGGAAGCGGGCGAACACGCCCTCGAGCCAGGAGCGGAACGCGTCCCGGCTGGCGAGCTCCGCCCCGAGCGGGGTGTCGCCGACGAAGGTGAACCGCAGGTCGTCGGCGGCCAGGCGGGCGGGGGCCTGCGCGTCGTGGGCGGTGATGGACCGCCATACGGCTCGGGTGCGGGCTCGGACGATGGCGTGGTACACGACGGTCTCCCTCGTGAGTTCAATCGTTGTACCGAACGTAGACGTCTACGTTCAATCGTGCAACTGACTAGCGTTGCCGGCATGCGACAGACCACCTTCTCGACCATGTCGTGCTCGCTCGCGCGCACCCTCGAGGTGATGGGCGACTGGTGGAGCCCGCTGATCCTGCGCAGCCTGTACCTGGGGGTCGACCGCTTCGACCAGCTCGTCGACGACCTCGGCATCTCGCGCAACCTGCTCGCCACCCGGCTCGACGCGCTCGTCGACGGCGGCGTGGTCCAGCGCCAGCCGTACCAGGAGCGCCCATTGCGCCACCGGTACGAGCTCACTCCCGCCGGCCGGGAGCTCGTGCCCGTGCTGGCCGCCCTCACCGCCTGGGGCGACCGCTGGGTGGCGCCCGACGAGGGCCCGCCCCTGCTGTTCCGCCACGCCGCCTGCGGCCGCCGGACCGTGCCCACCGTGTGCTGCTCCGCCTGCGGCGAGCGCCTCACGGCCGACGACCTCGACGCCGTGCCCGGCCCGGGCGGACGGGTCGCGCCGGGCACGGCCGTGGTCGCCGGGCTCGTGGCCGAGCGAACCCGCGCCCGCCGACAGCGGACGTAGGGTCGCCCCATGGCCGACCCCGCCGCGCTCCGCCCCGCCATGGCCGACTACGGCGTGCCCGCCGACCTCGACGGCGTCCTGCCGTGGTCCTGGGCCGAGGAACGGCTCGTGCGCAACCGCAACTACTGGGTGGTGACGGCCTCGGCCGACGGCCGTCCGCACGCCCTGCCCGTGTGGGGCGTGTGGCGCCCCGATCCCGTCGCGTTCGCCTTCTCGTGCTCGCCGAACGCCCGCAAGGCGCGCAACCTGACAGCCAATCCCCAGGTGTGCATCACCGTCGAGGACACGGTCGAGTGCGTCTCGGTGGAAGGGCGGGCCGACGCGCTCGGTCCCGGCGACGAGCACGACGCGCTGATCGCCGCGTATGCCGAGAAGTACGCCGAGCCCGACAAGCGGGCGGAGATGGCCGCCTTCGTGGCGGCGCACGCCCTGTGGCTCGTCCGGCCCGAGCGGGCGTTCGGCCTGATCGAGCGCGAAGAGGAGTTCAGCGCCCGGGCGACGAAGTGGGTCTGGTGAGCCGGGACGTCAACGACGCCGACGGCACGCCGTCGACGACCGTGCCGACCACGTGCAGGTCGTCGGTGAGCAGCACCAGGTCGGCCACGCAGCCGGGGTCGAGCCGACCCCGGTCGCGCAGGCCGAGCACGCCCGCCGGCACTGCGGGGGCGCAGCGCACGGCGGCGGCGGTCGGGCAGCCGGTGAACGCCACCAGGTTGCGCACGCACGCGTCGAGCAGCGTGGTGCCTCCGGCCAGGACGCCGTCGGGGCGACGGACGACCTCGCCCGCGCCGTCGGTGCCCGCCGGGGCGACGATGTCGCTGACCAGCAGGGTGCGTCCGAGGCCGAGCGCCCGGGAGAGGGCCGCCACCGCCAGCGGGTCGACGTGCCAACCGTCGGCGATGAGCCCCGCCGTCACCTGCGCATGGGCGAGCGCCCACCCCACCGGGCCGGGCGCCCGGTGGTGGAACGGGGGCATCGCGTTGCACAGGTGGGTCACCAGGCGCACGCCTGCCGCCCAGGCGGCGTCGAGCTCGGCGGGGCCCGCGTCGGTGTGGCCGGCCGAGACCACGACGCCGGCGGCCCGCAGGGCTCTGACGAGATCGAGCGCGCCCGGGAGCTCGGGTGCGAGCGTCACGAGGGACACGCCGCCGGCCTTGGTCCAGGGGGTCGTGTCGACCTCGTCGGGCCGCCGCAGGAGCCGCTCGTCGTGGGCGCCTTTGCGCACCGGGTTGAGCACGGGACCCTCGAGGTGGAGGCCGAGCGAGCGGGCCGAACCCGGCGCGGCCGGTCGTGCCGCGGCCGCCAGCAACTCCGCCAGCCGGTCGGGCGGCGAGGTCACGAGGGTGGGGCACCAGCCGGTCACGCCGGCGTCGGGCAGCCGGGCGGCCAGCTCGCCCAGGCGATCGGGCTGCCGGGCGAGATCGACCCCGAAACCACCGTTGACCTGAAGATCCAGGTAGCCGGGAGCCACGAGCAGCCCGCCGGCGTCGACGCTCGGGCGGCCATCGCCGCGCACGTCGCCGACCGCATCGAGCCGCCCGTCCCACACCGACAGGTCGGCCTGGCGCCACGACGACCCGACCAGCGCCCTGCCGCCCCGGATCACCAGTCCCCTCGCCACGCCCGGCGACCGTAGCCGCCCGAGCTCGCGACGCATCTCGTGTCGTTCGGACCCGCCCGCGCGGGCCTGACCCACACGAGATCCACAACGTGACGGGCCCCGCATCGCGCTTCGGCGGGCCCTGCTCCTAGCCTAGGAGCGGTGACGCCGCGGCCCCCGACCCGTGCTCAAGGGCCCCTCCTCGGGGCCGATGAGTCCTTCATGACCCCCACCAGCGTGGCCCCGGTCCCTGCGAGCGCGCCGCCCGGAGCGGGTCCGGCGCTCGCCGAGGAGGTCGGACGGGCGCTCGTCGACAACCTCGAGCAGGTCATGCGGGGCAAGTCGGCTGCCGTGCGCATGGCCGTCACCGCCGTGCTCTCGGGCGGTCACCTCCTGCTCGAGGACGTCCCCGGCCAGGGCAAGACCCTGCTGGCCAAAGCGTTGGCCCGCTCGATCGGCGGTGTGTTCCATCGCGTCCAGGGCACCGCCGACCTGCTCCCCAGCGAGCTCACGGGCGTCAGCGTGTTCCAGCCGTCGACCGGCTCGTGGGAGTTCCGACCGGGCCCGCTGTTCGCCAACGTCGTCCTCGTCGACGAGCTCAACCGGGCCACGCCGCGTGCCCAGTCGGCGCTGCTGGAGGCCATGGAGGAGCGCCAGATCTCCGTCGACGGGCGCACCTACCGGGTGCCCGAGCCGTACCTGGTCATCGCCACGCAGAACCCGCTCGACCACGCGGGCACGTTCCCACTGGTGGAGGGTCAGCGAGACCGGTTCACGCTCGTGCTCGAGCTCGGCCATCCCGGCCCGGAGGCCGAGCGTGAGCTGCTGCTCGGCATCGGTGGTCTCGACGCCCTGGCCCGGCTGCAACCGGTGGTCGAACCCGCCGAGCTCTCGGCCGCCATCGCCGGCGTCCGCCGGGTGCACGTGGCCGTGTCGATCGCCGATCACATCGTGGCCATCGGCGAGGCGACCCGGGCCCACCCGGCCGTCACCCTCGGCCAGAGCACCCGGGCCAGCCTGGCGCTCCTCCACGCCGCCCAGGCCTGGGCGGTGCTGAAGGGTCGCACGTTCGTGACGCCCGACGACGTGCGCGAGCTGGCTCCCGCCGTGCTCGCCCATCGCCTGCGCACCGGCGGCGACCTCGCCGCCACGACCGCCGTCGTCCACGAGGTGCTGGCCCGCGTGCCGGTGCCGGCCGGCTGACGGCGCCCCGGACACCCGATGGCCCGTTCGATCGCCTATCCCGGCCGGCCGGGGAAGGGTGTCCTGGTGCTCGGCATGCTCGTCGTGGCGTTCCTCGGCATCTCGACGACCACCGGCACCGGGTGGCCCATCGTGCTCGTCGCCGTGCTCATCGCCACGCTCGTGGCCTCGCTCGTCCTGCCCGCGGTCCCGCTGACGGCGGCGCGCCTCCAGATCCGCACCCCCGCCGACACGGTGGCAGGTCTGCCGCTCACCATCGATCTGGTGTCGCCGTCCTCGGCCACCGTGCGGGCGTGTGCACCCTCGCTCGACCGGGGCTGGTTCCGACTGGGTTCCGGCCAGCTCGTGGTCGTGCCCCAGCAGCGCGGCGTCCTCGAGTCGGTCCGTGTCGACCTGCGGTGCGCGGCGCCCCTGGGTCTGTGGCCCTGGCGCCGCCGGCTGTGGGTCGAGCTCGAACGCCCGCTCCACGTGGCGCCGGCGCCGGTGACGACCGAGCTTCGCCTGCCGCCCGACGCGTTGCACCGCGGCGAGGAGCTGACCCGCAGCGTCCGCCCGTACGAAGCGGGCGACGGCCTGCGGGACGTCCACTGGCCGGCCACCGCCCGGGCCGGGTCGTTGCACGTGCGCGAGCGTGAGGCCGACGATCGTCTCCACATCGAGCTGGTGGCCGACCTCGGCGCGCCGCGTGCGTTGGGCGACGACGAGGTCGAGCACCGGGCGTCGTGGGCGGCCGGGGCCGGGGCGGCGCTGCTGGCGTCGGGACGGATCGTGGTGCTGCACACCTGTGAGCGCGGCGGGCCCACGAGCGCGGTGGTGCGTGAGCGACGCGAGCTCGGTCGCCGTCTCGCTCGCGCGATACCGGGTCCGGTCAGCCGACCGGTCGGCGGGCTCGTCGTCGACGTGGCGGTCGAGTTGGCCGCGCCCGCGGCGCCGGCCGGGGTGGCGCCGTGAGCACCGTGGCGCCCGACCGCACGGTGCTCGCACGCGTGCGTGCCGCCAACGTGCGCGGCGTCGGCGAGCGCTCGCTGACGGTGCGCCTGCTGGTGCTGGTCTCGTCGCTGGTGGCCGCCAACGCGGTGCTCGGTCAGGGCGTCGGCGGCCCGTTGCTGCGCATCGGCGTGTTCGTCGGCATCCCGGCCGGTCACCTGTTCAGCCATCTCACGCGCGAGCGCACCGGCCTGCTCACCAAAGCGGCGATCGCGGTGGCGATGCTCATGGCGGTGACCCAGTTCGTCCAGTCCCTCACGGGCATCCAGGGCGACGCGTCGGCCGTGCAGCTGCCGCTGGCCGAGCTCTTCCTGTGGACGTTGCTTTTGCACTCGTGGGACGTGCCGACGCGTCGCGACCTCTCGTTCTCGCTGGTGGCCAGCCTGGTGCTGATCGGGGTGGCCGGCACGTTGTCGGTGTCGCTCGGCTTCGCGGTGACCCTGCTGGCGTGGCTGCTCCCCGCGTTCAGCGCGCTGGTGCTGATGCACCGCAGCGAGCTGTCGGACATGCCCACGCCGGGCGGCTCCGGGTCGCCGCCGACGGTGCGTCGGCGCGGGCGCGAGGTGGCAGGCGCGGCCGGTGTCCTGGCTCTCATCGGGGTGCTCGCCGTCGGGGTGTTCGCACTGCTTCCGGCGGCCGGGGGTGTGCGGGCGTTCACGTTCCCGATGCAGCTGTCCGACGACGTCAACGTGCCGGTGCCCGGCGGTCTGGTGAACCCGTCGCTCGGATCGAACGCCACGCCCACCGGCTCGGGCCTCACGGCTCCGGGTACGCCGGGTGGGCGCGCCACGTTCGGCTACTTCGGGTTCGCCACCGCGCTCGACACCGGGGTGCGAGGCCGACCCGACGACACCCTGGTGATGCGGGTGCGCGCCTCGGCCCCCGACTTCTGGCGGGGCCAGTCGTTCGACGCCTACGACGGCCGTACGTGGACGTCGACCGACAACCGGCCGCTGCCCCAGCGCGGCTCGATGCCGATCGATCTGCCCGGCTTCGGCGCGGTCGACACCCCCGAGACGGAACGCTTCGTGCAGACCTTCTACGTCGTGCGCCCGGGGCCGAACATCATCTTCGCGGCGTCGTCGCCGGCCCAGCTCTACTTCCCCGACGAACCGGTCTACGTGCTGCCCGACGGGGCGATGCGCTCGGGCGTGCTGCTCGACAAAGGCGCCATCTACACGGTGGTGAGCAACCGCCCGCGCCACACCGCCGAACGGCTGCAGGCCGTGCAGCTCGGCCCAGCCGACGGCCTGTTCCGCCAGCAGCGTCAGCGCTACACCCAGCTGCCGACGACGCTGCCCCAGCGGGTGCGGGATCTCTCGGCGCAGCTCACCGAGGGGATGCCGTCGACGTACGACAAGGTGCGCGCCATCGAGAGCTGGCTGAGCGCCAACGTGGCCTACTCGCTCGACATCCCGCCGCTGCCCGACGGGGCGGACGCGGTCGATCACTTCCTGTTCGACGAGAAGGTCGGGTTCTGCGAGCAGATCGGGTCGTCGCTCGTGGTCCTGCTGCGCGCCGCCGGGGTGCCCGCCCGGCTGACCGTCGGCTACACGGCGGGCCAGCGCAATCCGCTGACGGGGCTGTACGAGGTGCGCGCCAGCGACGCCCACGCCTGGGCCGAGGTCTGGATCCCGACGGCCGGGTGGGTGTCGTTCGATCCCACCGCCGAGGTCCCACTGGCCGGCGAGACGTCGACGCACCGACGGGCCGCCGAGGGCTCGTTGAGCTTCCTGCGCGGCAAGCTGCCGAGCCTGCCCGACGGTCTGGTGGCCGGCCTGCAGGCCACGGCCGCCGCGCTCGGCGTGCTGACCGTGGCGGGCGGTGCCGTATGGCTCCTGCGCCGCCGGCGCGTGCGGGCTGCGCGGCCGTGGGTCGACCGCTGGATGACGGCGTTCGAGCGGGCCGGGGCGCGCCGCGGCCGGCCGCGAGCGCCCACCGAGTGCGCCCGGGCCTACGTCGACGCGC
>JANPGL010000280.1:0-16448 GCA_031423915.1 Actinomycetes bacterium
CGCGCGCCGACACCCACGACGTCGTCGCCGGTCTCGAGGCGGGCGCCGACGACTACCTCACCAAGCCGTTCGCGCCCAAGGAGCTGTCGGCGCGCATCCGGGCGCTGCTGCGGCGCATCCGGCCGCCGCAGCCCGGTCACCAGAAGCTGAACTTCGGCGACCTCGAGCTCATCCCCGACGAGGGCAAGGTCACGCTGGCCAAGAAGGAGGTGCACCTCACCAAGACGGAGTTCCGTCTGCTGTGCGAGCTCGCCTCCAACCCCGGTCGGGTGTTCAGCCGCGAGTCGCTGCTCGACAAGGTGTGGGGGTACGGCTACTTCGGCGACGGCCGACTGGTCGACGTCCACATCCGCCGGTTGCGCACGAAGATCGAGGCCGACCCGGCCAACCCGCGCCACGTCGTCACCGTGCGCGGCCTCGGGTACCGCCTGCAGGGCTGACGCCGGCATGGCCACGCTGGCGCCCGCGCCTGCGCCGACCGTGCGCTCGCGCCCGGGTCTGCGCGGCATGCTCCCCCGCCGCCTCGGGCTGCGCGCCCGGATCACGTTGGCGTTCGCCATCGGCGCGTTCGTGCTGTCGACCCTGTTCGCGTTCGTCACGTACGCGTTCACGCGCTCGGCCATCGTCCGCCAGCGGGAGCGCACCGCCGTGCAGGAAGCGCAGCGCAACACGCGCCTCATCCAACCCGTGGTCGACTCCAGCCCCCTGCTGCTCCAGGCCCAGCTGGCCAGCCTCGGGTCGGGGAAGCTGATGTGGTGGCGCGATAGCTGGCTGGGCGGGGGCGAGTCGAGCCTGCCGGTCGCGCTGCGCGCCCGCGTCAACGACGGACGCCAGGCGGCGCGCATGATCTACCCGCTGCGCGGGATGACGGTGATCGCGGTCGGCATCCCGCTGTCGGGCTCGACGGCCAGCTACTTCGAGATCACCGAGCTCGACGAGACCAACCGCGTGCTGCGCAGCGTCGGCTTCTCGCTGCTGGGCGCCTCGGCCATCACGACGTCGCTCGGCGTGCTGCTCGGGCGGTGGGCGGCCAACCGCGCCGTCCGCCCGTTGGCCGAGGCGGCCGAGGCGGCCAAGGCCATCGCCGGCGGACGCCTCGACACCCGTCTCGACCCCGACGACGACACGGGCCTGAAGGCCCTCAGCGAGGCCTTCAACGACATGGCCGCCGCGCTCCAGCAACGCATCGAGCGGGACACGCGCTTCGCATCCGACGTGTCACACGAGCTGCGCTCGCCGCTCATGACGCTGTCGGCCTCGATCGAGGTCATGAACGCCCGACGCGACGACATGCCCGAGCGGGCCGTCGCCGCGCTCGACCTGCTGTCGGCCGACGTGTCGCGCTTCCAGGGCCTCGTCGAGGACCTGCTGGAGATCAGCCGGTTCGATGCCGGCGCCATACGCCTCCACCTGGAGGACGTGTTCGCCGGTGAGTTCGTCCGCCAGGCCGTGGGCGTCTCGAGCGTGCACGAAGCGCCGGTGGTCGTGACGCCGGCGGCCGAGGAGCTGTTCATCCGGGCCGACAAGCGTCGCCTGGCCCGAGCCGTCGCCAACCTGCTCGACAACGCCCGCGTGTACGGCGGGGGCGAGATCACCGTCACGGTGTCGGAGCCGGCCGAGCCGACGAGCCCGCCCGACAAGGTGTGGATCGCCGTCGAGGACCACGGCCCGGGTGTCGGGCTGGAGGAGCGCTCGCTCGTGTTCGAGCGGTTCGCCCGCGGCACCGGGGCCCGGCGGCGCGGCCTCGGCGAGGGCGCCGGCCTCGGCCTGGCGCTCGTCGACGAGCACGTGCGGCTGCACGGCGGTCGGGTCTGGGTCGAGGATCGCCTCGACGGTGAGCCCGGCGCCCGCTTCGTCATCGAGATCCCCGCGGCGCTGCCGGGAGCGCCCGGGCGCGCCTCGGGCGCGTCGCCGTGGGCGCGGTGCTCGCCTTGGCGCTGGCCGGCTGCGGGATCCCGGTAGACGGCGCGCCGCAGGACATCGAGGACGACGCACTCACCGCTCCGGGCGCGGCCGCCAGCGACCTGTCACCGACGGCCGGTGGCCAGCGCGTCTACTTCGTGGCGCCCGACAGCCAGACGGGCGTGCGCCTGCAGCAGGTGCGCCGCAACGTGCCGGCCACACCCAACGACGTGCTCGGCGCCCTCTTCAAAGGGCTCACCGACACCGAGCGGACCGATCGGCAGCTGACGACGCTCATCCCGGTCGGCACGAAGCTGCTGTCGGTCGAGACGGCGGGAGACGGGCAGATCGTCATCGACGTCGACGCCACCATCTTCGAGGCGAAGCGCACCAACAGCCTCGCCACCGCGGTGGCCCAGATCGTGTACACCGCCACGTCACTGCCCAACATCGAACGCGTCCGCCTGCTGGTCGACGGCCAACCCCAGGAGTGGACCGTGGGCGACGGGCGCGACCGCGCCGGCGACCTCACCCCGCTCGCCTACCCGACGCTCTACCCGGCGAACGAGCCCGACCTGCCGCCCGTGCCGTCGCCGACCGTGCAGACGACGCTGCCGGCGGCCCCGTCCGCGCGGCCGACGCCGACGGCAACGCCGGCGACGACACCCTCGGTCCCCAGCGCGCCGGCGCCCGAGCCACCCGCCCCACCGGACCCGGCCGCCGACGAGCCGTCGACGTCCGCCCCCGATCCCTAGCCCGGCGGCTCAGCCGAAGAACACCGCGGCGACGTCGTCGTAGATGTTCATGTCGAGGTGGCGCGTCTTGCCGACGGCCACGTCGAGTCGGTCGCGCAGGATGCGCTGCTCGCGGAACACCACCATGTCGCCCCAGGCCTTGTCGTGCACGGCGTCGATGGCGGCCAGCCCGTAGCGGGTGGCCAGCACGCGGTCGTAGGCCGACGGGGTGCCGCCGCGCTGCACGTGGCCGAGGGCGACGACGCGGGTCTCGAAACCGGTGCGGCCCTCGATCTCGGGGGCGATGCGGCTGGCGATGCCGCCGAGGCGCTTGTGGCCGAAGCGGTCGATCTCGGGCACCGGTAGGTCCATGGTGCCCTCCTTGGGCTGCGCGCCCTCCGCCACGACCACGATCGAGGCGTAGCGGCCGCGCTCGTGGCGGCGGCGGAGCAGCGCGCACACCTCGTCGAGGTCGAACGGCACCTCGGGCACGAGGATGACCGTGGCGCCGCCGGCGATACCGGCGTACGTGGCGATCCACCCGGTGTCGCGCCCCATCACCTCGACGACCATGACGCGGTCGTGGCTCTCGGCCGTGGTGTGGAGCCGGTCGATGGCGTCGGTGGCGATCTGCACGGCCGTGTGGAACCCGAACGTGACCTGGGTGCCCTCGATGTCGTTGTCGATGGTCTTGGGCACCCCGACCAGCGGGACGCCGTGCTCGCTGAACAGCTTGCACGCCACCGTGAGCGATCCGTTGCCGCCGATCACGATGGCACCGTCGAGGCCCATGTCGGCGAAGGTGTCCAACACCCGCTGGGGGCCGTCGGGGTAGTCGAACGGGCTGCCGCGCTTGGTGCCGAGGAACGTCCCGCCGCGCGGCAGCATGCCGCGCAGCCCGCGCACGTCGAGGTCGACCGTGCGGCGCTCGAGCACGCCGTCCCACGCATCGAGGAAACCGACGAGCTCGTCGCCGTAGTGGACTTCGCCTTTGCGCACGATCGCCCGGATCACCGCGTTCAGCCCGGGAGCATCGCCACCACCGGTGAGAATCCCGACCCGCACGTGAGAGGAACCTAGTCGACCTGCTAGACCACGTGCGTGGGCTTCGATGCATCCCGTCCCGTGCCGTGGAACCTGCTGCTGAAGCGGTTCGGCCTCATGTTCGGTGGGCTGCTCGTCGTCACGGTGCTGTTCAGCGGTGGCAAGCAGGCGGGTGGCCTGGTCACGGGCCTCCTGCTCGGCGGTCTCCTGTTCTTCGTCGCATCGTGGCTCCTGTCGAAGTTCGGGTACGCGCCGAAGTCGATGGCGCAGATCCGCCAGGAGGCCGTCACCCGCGCCGCCGAGCGCGCCGCCGACCCGGGCCGCACGCCCCGCCAGAGCCGGCGCTCCGCCAAGGCCGGCACCGCCGTGACGGCCGCTCCGTCGCGACCGAAACCGCCGCCGACCAAGCGCACCGCCAGCGGCGTCGGCCGCCACCCCCAGCCCCGCAAGCGCTGAGCCCTACGGGCGCATCGGCGGCCCGCCACCGCGGCTACCTTGCCGCTCCATGACCGTTGTCATCGCCATCGATGCCGGCACCACCGGCGTGCGCAGCCTGGCCCTCGACGAGCACGGCCTCGTCGTGGGATGGCGCTACCGGGAGTTCACCCAGCACTACCCGCGACCGGGTTGGGTCGAGCACGACGCCATCGAGATCTGGGACGCCGTTCGGGCCACCCTCGTCGAGCTGCTCGACGGGCTGGCCGCCGAGGGCCGCACGCCGGTGGCCATCGGCATCACGAACCAGCGCGAGACGATCGTGGCGTGGAACCGCCGCACCGGACAGCCGTACCACCGCGCCATCGTGTGGCAGGACCGTCGCACCGCGGAACGCTGCGACGAGCTCACCGAGGCTGGCCACCTGCCGCTCGTGCGCCGGGCGACCGGGCTCGTGCTCGACCCGTACTTCTCGGGCACGAAAGCCGAGTGGCTGCTGCGCCACGGCGACGTGCCGGCCGGGCCCGATCTGGCGCTCGGCACGATCGACACCTGGCTGGTGTGGAACCTCACGGGCGGGCGCGTCCACGCCACGGACCCCTCGAACGCCAGCCGCACGATGCTGTACGACATCACGGCGCGGGCCTGGAGCCCCGAGCTGTGCGACCTGCTCGGCGTGCCCGCCGGTGCGCTGCCGGAGGTTCGCCCGTCGTCGGGCCGGTTCGGTGTCACCGACGACGCCTGCGGCGTGCCCGCCGGCATCCCCGTGTCGGGCATCGCCGGCGACCAGCAGGCCGCGCTGTTCGGGCAGGCCTGCTTCACGCCCGGGATGACGAAGAACACCTACGGCACGGGGAGCTTCGTCCTGATGAACGTGGGCGACACCTGCCCGCCACCGGCCGAAGGGATGCTCACGACCGTGGCGTGGGAACTGGCCGACGGCACCGTCGCCTACGCGCTCGAGGGTGCCATCTTCGTGACCGGCGCCGCAGTCCAGTGGTTGCGCGACGGCCTTGGCCTGATCGGTTCGGCCCCCGAGATCGGGCCGCTGGCCGCCAGCGTGCCCGACACCGGGGGCGCCTACCTCGTGCCGGCGTTCACGGGCCTCGGTTCGCCGTGGTGGGACCCGTACGCCCGCGGCACCCTCGTCGGCATCACCCGCGGCACGACGCGCGCCCACCTGGCCCGGGCCGTGGTGGAGGCGATGGCGTACCAGACCCGCGACGTCGTCGAGGCCATGACCGCCGCGTCGGGTCGCACGGTCGCGGCGCTGCGCGCCGACGGCGGTGCCGCAGTCATGGACCTGATGCTCCAGCTGCAGGCCGACCAGCTCGGCGTGCCGGTCGCCCGGCCCCAGGTCCAGGAGACCACCGCGCTCGGCGCCGCCTACCTGGCCGGGCTGGCCGAGGGCGTGTGGCGCTCCACCGACGAGATCACGGCCAACTGGAAGCTCGACGCGTCGTTCGAGCCCGCCGACGACCGGACCGGGCCCGACCTGGCCTACGCCGGCTGGCGGCGGGCCGTCGAGCGGTCGCTGCGCTGGGACGGCCCGGCCTGACCGAGCCCGTCGGCCACGCGGGCCACGAGCACCAGGGTCGAACGTTCGCGCCAGCGGATCGGTCGGGCCTTGCGCCCGACGACGGCCAGCCGCCCGGTGGCCGGCATCTCGGCCCAGGCCAGGTCCTGGGGGCCGGCGTCGACGTCGTCGGCCAGGTGGCGGCTGCCGTCGGTGAAGGCCTGGATCCACGGAAGAGCCGGCGCGTTGCCCCGCACGGCCAACACCGTCGGCGGCTCGCGGAGCGCCACGAGCGACCAGTCGGCCTCGAGCAGCCGACCGATCTCCTCGCACAGGAGGTGGTCGCCCTGGTCGACCGCCCAGTGCTCGACCAGGTGGGCGGCCGCCTCGAGCGCGTCGAGCTCGTCGGCGTGACGCTCGGCCGTGAGCGGGCGCACGTCCTCCACGTCGACGCCGTCGACCTCGGAGATCTCGGAGACGAGCAGCTCCACGGTCGAGTCGTCGTGCAGCTCCACGACGAGCTCGTCGATGGCGCGACCCGCCCCGCGTTCGAGGATCTCGATGCCGACCACGTCGCCCCGGGCCGCACCGATGCGGCTGGCCACCTGGCCGAGTGCGCCCGGCCGATCGGGGAGCCAGACGCGGACGACGAAGCGTTGCATGGCCGTCGACGCTACCGGTGGCCCTGACGGGTGCCGTTGCCGAACGATGACGTCAGTGTGAAACGCCCCGGCAGGCCGGCGACGCCGGTCACAGCTTGACGAGGCCCTTGCGCAGGTTGCGGATGCCCTGGGCGATGCGCTGCTCGTTCTCGATGAGGGCGAACCGTGCGTAGCCCTCGCCGCCGGGGCCGAAGCCGATGCCGGGCGACGTGGCCACCTCGCAGTCGCGCACGAGCATGGAGCAGAACTCGACCGAGTCCATGTCGGCGTACGGCTCGGGGATGGGCGCCCACACGAACATGGAGCCCTTCGGCTTCGGGATCGACCACCCGATGCGCTCCAGCCCGTCGATCAGGGCGTCGCGGCGGCTCTGGTAGATGGCCGTGACCTCCTTCGGGAAGTCGGGCGCCTCGTTCATGGTGACCGTGGCGGCGATCTGGATGGGCTGGAACGACCCGTAGTCGAGATAGCTCTTGAGCTTCACCAGTGCCTGCACCACCTGCTGGTTGCCCACCAGGAAGGCGCAGCGCCAGCCGGCCATCGAGAAGCTCTTGGTCATCGAGTACAGCTCGACGGCGCACTCCTTGGCCCCGTCGGCCTGGAGGATCGAGGGCGGCTTGTACCCGTCGAAGCCCATGTCGGCGTAGGCGAAGTCGTGCACCACGATCATGTCGCGCTCGCGGCAGAAGTCGACGACCTTCTGCATGAACGCCAGATCGACCGTGGCGCCCGTCGGGTTGTGCGGGAAGCTGATGACGAGCACGCGCGGCTTGGGCCAGCCCACCTCCCAGGCGTTCTCGAGGTTGTGGAAGAAGTCGCCGTCGAAGTCGGTCTGGACGCGCGGGTCGCTGAGGGACCGCATCGGCACCTGGCGCAGGTCGGCGCCGGCGAACAGCGGGCCGTAGATGTGGATGGGGTAGCTCGGGCTGGGCACGATGGCGGCGTCGCCCGGCTGGAGCAGCACCCACATGAGGTGGCTGAAGCCCTCCTTCGAGCCGATCGTGTTCGTGATCTCGAGCTCGGGGTCGAGGTCGACGTCCCAGTTGCGCTTGTACAGCGCGGCGGCGGCCTCGCGCAGCTTGGGCAGGCCGCGCGACACGGAGTACCGGTGGTTCCGGCCGATGTGGGCGGCCTCGGCCAGCTTCTCGACGGCGATCTCGGGCGAGGGGATGTCGGGGTTGCCGAACCCGAGGTCGATGACGTCCACACCTGCGCGCCGTGCCTCGATCTTCAGCCCATTGATGATGGTGAAGACGTACGGCGGCAGGTTGGTGATCCGTCGGAATTCCATTGGGTCAACGTTACGGCATCACCCCCGGCAGGACCGAGACCATTGGCCGGCCGCCTCGGCGCAACGCCGGCGAGCGTTCCTCACCTACCCTGGGCGGATGAAGGATCCGCGCCCCGGTTGCATCCACATCGTCATCGAGATCCCCCGCGGGAGCCGGAACAAGTACGAGATCGATCACGAGACGGGCCGGATCTTCCTCGACCGTCGCCTGTTCACGGCCACCACCTATCCGGCCGACTACGGGTTCATCCCCGACACGCTCTCGGGCGACGGCGACCCGCTCGACGCCCTGATCCTGTTGGAGGATCCGGTCTACCCCGGCGTGTGGGTCGAGGCGAAGCCCGTCGGCCTGCTGTGGATGCAGGACGAGGCCGGCCCCGACGCCAAGATCATCTGCGTCCCTCCGACCGACCCGCGCTGGAAGGGCGTCGACGACCTGAAGGACCTCCCCGAGGAGCTCCTCGAGGAGATCAAGCACTTCTTCGACGTGTACAAGGCGCTGGAGCCCGGCAAGATCTCGTCGACCGCCGGCTTCGAGTCGAAGAAGGGCGCCTGGCGCGAGATCGAGTCGTCCAAGGCCAACTTCAAGGCCAACGGCGGCCACTGAACAGCGGCCACCGACCGGCGGCCCGGGTCAGAACTCGATGACCAGGCGTCCGCGGGTGCCGCCGGCCTGGAGCAGCCGGTGGGTCTCGGCGGCCTCGGCGGCCGGGAACGCCTTGGCCACCCGCAGGGTGACGGCCCCGTCCTCGGTCTGCTGACGGAGTCGATCGAGCTTGTCGCGCTCGAGCAGGTAGTCGCGCACCCACGTCGGAAGGACCGCGATGCCTCGCTCGGCATCGGCCGCCCAGCCCCGCACGGTCGCCACCTTGCCCCCGTCCTTGACGGCGGCGAGCAACATGTCGCCCTGCACGGAGCCGTCGGCCAGCGCGTCGACGCCGCCCGGCACGAGGGCGCGGATGCGCTCGGCCACGTCGTCGCCGCGGCGCACGATCTCGTCGGCGCCGAGGCTGCGCACGAGCGCCTCGTCCCGCTCCGACGAGTCGGCGATCACGCGCAGGCCGTCGGCTTTGGCCAGCTGCACCACGTACCCGCCGTAGGCGCCCGCCGCACCCGTGACGGCCAGCGTCTGGCCCGACGCCAGGCCGAGCAGGTCGAGCGACAGGCGAGCCGTGAGCCCGTTCATCGGCAGGGTGCACGCCTCGGCGTACGTGGCGCCCTTCGGGATGCGGACGACAGAGCCGGCAGGGAGCGCGAGCAGCTCGCTGTAGCCACCGTGCGAGCCCGACGGCAGCACGATGGCCATCACGTCGTCACCGACGCGCAGGTCGGTGTCGGTGCCCTCCCCGATCTCGTCGACCACGCCGGCGACGTCCATGCCGGGCACGTAGGGCGGCGGGTCCTTCTGCAGCATCTCGGCCCGGGCCCCGTTGCGGGTGTACGTGTCGGTCGGGTTCACCGCGGCGGCCTTCACCCGGACGCGGACCCTCACCCGGACCGGCGTGGGGCTCCGGCACGTCGACGACCTGCAGGGCCTCGGGTCCCCCGAACTCGATGACACCGACGACTCGCATGGCCACGCTCCCCCGACGTTCGGTCCCTCCGGACGTCGGGGCCATCATGGCCGCCGCCGCCCGACCCCGGCGAGCCCGCCGGGCCTCGGGTCACCAGCGGCCGGCGGCGAGGAGGGCGGCGCCCAGGGCTCCGGCCTGCTCGCCGAGCTGGGCGATGGCGACTCGGGGGTGGGGCCGGTGCCCGGGCGAGTAGAGGAGGTCGACGAACCAGCGCTGGAGCGGCGCGGCGATGACGTCGGCCGCCTGGGCGAGGCCGCCACCGATCACGAGCACTTCGGGGTCGAGCAGGTTGGTCAGGTTCACGAGACCGATCGCCGTCCACCGGCAGAACTCGTCGACGATCTCGAGGGCGGCCCGGTTCGCCAGGCGGGCGGCGGCCATCACGTCCTCGCCCCGAAGCGGGGTGGGGTCGTCGAACGGCCGGCCGAGGGCGCGCCGCAGCTCGGGCGCGCGCTCCGGCGTGTTGGCCCACCGGGCCAGGCCCGCGCCCGACGAGTAGCGCTCCCAACAACCGCGCCGACCGCACACGCAGACGGGGCCGCCGGGGTCCACGACCATGTGCCCGGGCTCACCGGCGAACCCGTTGGCCCCCCGGACGAGCTGGCCGTTGGTGATCACCCCGCCCCCGATGCCGGTGCCGAGCGTCACGACCACGGCGTTCCGGGCGCCCCGGGCCGCGCCGAGGCGCCACTCGGCCACGGCGGCGCACGTGGCATCGTTCTCCACACCCACGACGTGACCGAGCGCAGCCTCGAGCCGGGGACGAACGGCCAGCTCCTCGACGGCACCCAGGTTCGGGGCCGCCCGCAGCACGCCGTCAGGCGTCACCAGCCCGGCCACCCCGACGCCGAGCGCGTCCCAGGGCCGCAGGTCCTCGGCCAGGCCGACCAGCGCGGCCATCAGCCGTTCGTTGTCGTACGGGGTCGGGCGCCGCTCGACGCGCACCGGGTGCCCCACCGCGTCGACCACGATGCCGAGGAGCTTCGTACCACCGATGTCGATGCCCGCCGCCAGCGGCGCCGACGTCACCGCCCGGTCTCCGACGGCGGCGTCAGCAACGATGCCGCCAGGATTCGCACGAGCGGGACGGCGAGGGTGGCGGTCTCCTGCACGAGCTGGGCACCGGCCGCGAACGTGCGCGGCTCGGCCACCAGGGCCTCGACCGCGTCGAGGGTGCTGCGGGCCGCGCCGAGCAGCGCCAGGAGCGATGCCTGCACCGCCGCCATCTCGGGCGGCAGCTCGCCGTCGCCGGCGGCGCCGTCCACTCAGGCCTCGGCTCGGGCCTTGAGCTCCTTGACCGAGTTGAGGATGCGGACCTCGGCCCGGCGCTTCACGAAGCCGGGCAGCGGCACGACGAGCTCGATCGACAGGTCGTAGTCGACCTGGGTGCCGGAGGCCACGGTCGTGAAGGTGTAGCCCCCGTCGATGGCCCGCATGATGTCGCCGCGCACCAGCTTCCAGCTGAGACGGTCGGGAGCGTGCGAGTAGTCGTAGTGCAGCGTGTAGTGCGTGCTGCGACCGAGGGCCGACGCACGGAACTCGACCTCGGTGGCGCGACCCTGCTCGTCACGCGTGCGCACGATCGCTTCCTTCACGTCCGGCGCCCACTCGGGGTAGTGCTCGAAGTCGGTGACGACCGCGTAGCAGTGCTCCGGGGTGGCGTTGATCGTGGTGGTCTGGCGGGCAACGTCAGCCATGCTGGTCATTCTGCTCCATTCCGGCCTCGTCGCGCGTCGGCGGGGTCGGTTCGTCGGTCGAGGTCCCGGTTGCCCGGGTCGTGAGGGGTTGCGGAAAGCGGGACTGGAAGCGACCGTAGCGGGCGCCCCACAACCCCATGAGGGCCAGACCGGCGATCGGGACCAGGATCCCGAACGCCACCGGTGTGAACGGCCTCACGGCCGCCGCCGCCAGGGCCACGACGGTCTGGACGGACGTCCACAGCCAGAACGAGCGACGCACCGCCGGCGGGGCGGCGTCGTCGGTCAGGAAGAAGAGGGCGCCCAGCCCGATGGCGTCGACCCGGCTGCGCGACACCGCGTTGGCGTAGGCGAGCAGGTAGCCGAGGCACCCGGCCAGGAAGACGGCCAGGTCGACAGCGGCCAGCGGCAGCCGGGTCGGCTTGGCGAGCACGGCCACGACCGACCACACGATGAACGCCCAGGTCAGCCAGGTGTTGGCCGTCAGGAGCCGCCGGCCGGGGGCCGGACCCCCGGGCGTGACGTCGCCGGGCGCCGACCGGGAGGGTGCGTCGGTCATCGGGGGGATCCTGACAGCCGGGCGGGATCGATGCCCAGCGCCCCGGCGAGCCGGGCCGCCAGCACGTCGTAGTCGAAGAGCTCGACGGCACGGCGGCGCGCCGCGTCGCCCCTCGCCGCCCGGGCCACGGGGTCGTCGACCAGTCGGGCCAGGGCGGCCGCGACCGCGTCGACGTCGTCGGGATGGCGGACCACCAGGCCGGTCTCACCATCGGCCACGGCCTCGGCCGCCCCTCCGGAGTCGCCGGCCAGCTGGGCCACCCCGCAGGCGCCCGCCTCCACGAACACGATGCCGAAGCCCTCCTGCTCGAGGCCACCCCACCGGTTGCGGCACAGCATGGCGAACACGTCGACGCAGCCGTAGAGCGCCGGCTTGTCGTCCTCGGGAACGCGTCCGAGGAAGCGCACGTCGACACCGAGGCGGGCGGCCAGCTTCTCGAGCCGTTCGCGGTCGCGTCCACCGCCCGAGATTGCCACCCTCAGCCGTGACCGCGACCGGCCGGCGACGGCGGCGGCCTCGATGAGCTTGTCGAACCCCTTGCGGGGCACGAGGCGCGACAGCCCGAGCACCACGATCTCGTCGTCGTCGAAGCCGAATCGCCGGCGGGCGTCGGCGCGCTCGGCGGTGTCGAGAGGCCGGAAGCGGTCGACGTCGACGCCCGGGGGCACGTTCACGACCGGCAGGGGGCGCCCGGCGCACCGCTCGGCTTCGGCCGCCGGATACCCACCGGCCGACACGACCAGCTGAGCGCCTCGGAGCACGTGCCCGAGCGCCTGGGCCGTGCCGGGCAGGCGACCGGGGACCGTGACCTCGGCGCCGTGGACGACCACGCCGTAGGGACGATCGAGCCACGGTCCCACGATGCCGAGCGGGACAGCGGGGTCGAGCACCACCAGGTCGGCGTCGACCTCGCGGGCCAGCGCGTCGATGCGTCGGGCCATGACCGGGTGCGGCAGGAGCCACGGCTCGGGGACGCGCTCGATGCGGTAGGGCTGGCGGGCGTCCCACTCGGCCGCACCGGCGTAGGGCGAGGTGAGCACGACGACCTCGTCGGGCGGGAGCCGGCGCCACAGCTCCCACAGGTACACCTGGATGCCGCCGATCTTGGGTGGGTAGTCGTTGGTGACGAGCAGGTGGGTCATCGGGGTGTCCCCGCCGCCAGCCGGTCGAGCGCCCAGGCCGCGTGCTCGCGCAGCACCTCGTCGTCGCCGTCGAGCACGCCGACGAGGGCAGCCCGCACGTCGGGGTCGTCGACCCGACCCGAGTTGCCCAGCGCCACGACCGCGTTGCGGCGCAGCCAGCGTGGTTGGCGGTCGTGCAGGTACCAACGGCCGTGACGGGCGAGGATCTCGTCGTCGGTGGCCGCCACGAGCCCGACGAGATCGACCCACGCCGTGTCGTCGGGTGCGGCGGCCGCCGCCGTCCGCTCGGCTCGGACCGCCGGAGGGCACACGTCCTGACAGTCGTCGCAGCCATAGATGCGGTCACCGACGGCGGCACGCAGTTCGAGCGGGATCGGCCCGGGCTTCTGCAGCACCCAGGCCAGGCAACGGTTGGCGTCGATCACGCCCGGACCCACGATGGCGCCGGTGGGGCAGGCGTCGAGGCAGCGGCGGCAGGCGCCGCAGCCGTCGGCCACGGGCACGGGCGCCGTCGGCAGTGGCGCGTCGGTCACGACGGAGCCGAGCACGAACCACGAGCCGGCGCCGGGAAGCAGGAGGTTGGCGTTCTTGCCGAACCAGCCGACACCGGCCAGCCAAGCGGCCTCCCGATCGACCATCGAGTTGTCGTCCGCGAACGGAACGGCGCGGTACCCGTCGGCGCGCAACCGGCGCGCCACGATCCACAGGGCCTCGCGCAGCGGCGCGTAGTGATCCCGCCAGGCGTACCGGGCCACGCGGCCCATCGCCCGGCCGGCGATCGGTGCCGGCGTCGGTGCGGCGTAGGCGCGTGCACCGACGAACACGGCGCGGGCGCCGCGCACGGCCGCGCCCGGGTCGGTGGAGCGGTCGGGGTTCTTGTACGTGAACGCCATGCCCCCGTCGAGACCGGCGGCTTTGCGGTCGTGCAGCGCCCGCCGGGCCCGTTCGAACGGCTCGGCCGACGCCACGCCGACGGCGTCGAGGCCGGACGCTCGCCCCAGCTCGGCGAGCTCGGCGGCGTAGACGTCCAGGTCGGCGACGGGCACCGGACCACGCTAGCGGTGGGTTGCGGTCGAGGTCGGGCCCGTCGAGCCGCCGGGGCGGTCAGCCGCGGCAGTCGACGGCCACGGCGAGGGCGTCGCAGATCTGCCGCATCCGCTCGTCGCTGAGCGTGCCCAGCCGCTCGACCAGCGTGCCCACGGCGACGCTCTCGAGCGCGTCGAGCGCCACGGCGCAGCGGCGCCCGACCGGGTCGTCGCCCGGTTCGAGCACGACCTCGCTGGGCAGGCCGCGGATGGTGGTGGTGCACGGCGCCACGAGCGCCCGCCGCAGCCGGGGAATGGCCACGTCGCGCGACAGCACCACGGCGGGCCGACGCCCGATGTGGGGAGGCTCGCACCACCAGAGCTCACCACGTCTCGGCAGCGGCATCAGGAACGCCCGGCGGCCTCGCGGAACGAGGCCAGGTCTCCCCACTCGTCGGCCTCGTCGAGGGGATGTTCGCCGTAGGCGCGCGCGTAGACGGCATCGATCTCGGCTGCCCGATGGTGGGCCACCAGCGCTCGGAGCGCCGCGTCGAGGAGGGCGGCGTCGTTGGGGCCGACGCCCAGCCCACGCGCCCGCCGCAGCAGCCCCTCGTCGACCGTCGTGCTCACTCGGACCCGGGCCATGGCATGATCATGCCACGTCTGTGCTACGACCTGCAAGGCGCTCACCCGGCGCGGCGGTGCCGCAGGCGAGGCACCATCCCCTGGTCGGCCAGCAGGCGCAGCGCCCGCAGCTCGGCGACATCGACCACGACGGCCTCGTGGTCGCGGCGCTCGGTGGACACCAGGAACGTGACGACGCAGTCGCGGCACGCCTCGGTGCGCCGCATGACGCACGTGTCGCAGTCGATGGTGACGGTGGCGTGCTGTTCGGACATCTGGATCCCTCGCTCGGCTCGGTGGGCCTCCACCCACCCGTCAGCATGGCGACGGGGTGTGACGGGGTTTCACCAGGCGGCGTCGAGGAGGCGGCGCACGCCCCGGGCATCGACGGCCGACGCGTTGCCGCGGGCGCCGGCGTCGGCCAGGACGTGGTCGACGAGCGCGCCGTCGAGGTCGGCGCGCGCCACCCCGACGTCGCGCAGCCGCCGGGGCAGGCCGAGCGTGCCGGTGAGCGACTCGATCCGCTCGATCAGCGCCTCGGGCGACCCCAGCCCGAGCGCGGCGGCGGCCCGCCCGTACGGTCCCGCCGCACTCGCCAGGTTGAACCTCATCACGTGGGGCAGCACGATCGTGGACGCCTCACCATGAGGCACGCCCAGGCCCCCGCCGAGCTGGTGGCGAAGCGCGGCGACCAGCCCGAGCCCGACGGTGCCGACCTGCGGGAAGACCATGGCCACGGCGAACTGGCACCGGCCGCGGGCGCCCGCGTCGGTGGCGTCGGCGCACGCCGGGCCCAGCTGGTCGACGAGGAGCTCCAGCGCGCCGAGGGCCAGCGCGTCGCTGAGCGGCGTGGCCCGAGCCGAGCCCAGCACCTCGACGGTGTCGGCCACGACCTTCATCCCCGTGCCCGCCCACAACCGTGCCGGGCACGACGCGGCGAGCACGCTGTCGAGCACGACCCAGCGCGGCAGGAGCTGCGGGTCGACGTACGCCTGCTTCTCGCCGACGTCGGGGTCGGTGATGCCGGCCGCGGCGGTGAACTCGGCTCCCGACAGCGTGGTCGGCACGGCGATCTGCGGCGGCTTGGCGGCCCGCAGCGCAGGCCTCGGGCCGCCCGGCCGGGAACGGTGGTCGGCCAGCGAGCCACCCTCGCCCAGCAGCAGGGCCATCCCCTTCGTGAGGTCGACGACCGAGCTGCCCCCCAGGCTCACGAGGCAGTCGGCGCCCGCGGCCCTGGCGACCTCGGCACCCTCTGACACCACCGGCGCCGGCGTGTGCTCCTTCGACCCGGCGAACGTGCCGACGTGGAGGCCGCCGAGCCAGCCCGCCACCTCGGCAGCCAGGCCCGACCGGGCCAGCGACCCGGTGGTCACGAGCAGCGCGCGCGTTCCCCCGACGCGCTCGACCAACGACGCCAGCTCGGCGCGCGCCACCCCCGGCCCGAAGACCACGCCGTCGCTGCGCGGGTGGATGATCCGTCCGGAGAGCACGTCGACCATGGCGTCATCATCGCCCACCACGAGGCCTCGGCCCGACGGGCCTCAGCGACGGGCGGCGGCGAGGAGCTGTTCGCAGGCGATGACGTTGGCGCCGTACAACTTCACGCGCTCGCGCAGGGCGAGGTCGTTCGTGGCCACGACGACCGGACGGACCGTCGTGGTCCCGGTCACGAGGTCCACGATGACGTCGTCGGCGGTCACCCCCGCCGGCGAGAACAGGACCTGCGACGCACGTCGCCTGCTCGGCGCGGGTGGCACGTCGGCACCGTCGAACACCACGCGCACGTCGGCGCACAGCCGGGCGGACAACTCGTCGAGCACGTCCGTCAACCAGTCACGCTCGTCGGCGATGGTCTTCGCCGACGGGAACGCCACCTTCGCCACGTTGTAGCCGTCGACGAGCGCGACCACACCTTGTCGGCGCAGCAGGAAGATCGCCGCCTCGGCGCTGTCGGCCCGGACCTGCGGAGGCAGAGCCACCGGCACACGTGACGGCCCGATCCTCGACGGGGAGAGCAGCGACCCCGTCACGGGGCCGGGCGTGACGGGCCCCGGCGCCGGCGGCCGCGGCGGCACCCGACGCGGGGCGTCGGGGATCACCACACGATCGTCGAGCTCGCGCCCGATGCGGCCCAGCACCCGGCCCAGCTCGCCCATCAAGGTGGCAGCGTCGCCGACGATGGGCGCCAGCCGCCGGGAGAGGTCGTCGGGAGCCGGCGCCGGTGCGGGCGCCGGTGCGGGCGC
>JANPGL010000281.1:0-12669 GCA_031423915.1 Actinomycetes bacterium
CGGCGTGGGCTTGCCTTCGCGCAGGTCGTCGCCCACGGGCTTGCCCATGCGTTCGGTGTCACCGAACGCGCCGAGGACGTCGTCGCGCAGCTGGAACGCGTCGCCGAGCGGCAGCCCGTAGGCCGACAGCTCCCCGAGCAGCGCGACCCGCTCGGGGGCAGCCAGCGCCGCTCCCACGTGGAGAGGGCGCTCGACGGTGTACTTGCCGCTCTTGTACCGGGCGATGCGCTCGGCGGCGGCGCGGTCACGCTCACCCCGCGCCGTGCCCACGATGTCGAGGTACTGGCCGATGTTGAGCTCGATGCGCAGCTCGTTCCACAGCGCCCACGCCTCCGGCGACGCGCCGCGCAACAGATCGTCGGCGTAGACGAAGGCGAGGTCACCGACCAGGATGGCCACGCCCTCGCCGAACCGGCGCGCCTCGCCCCGCCACGCCGCGGCGGCGTGGCGGTCGGCGAACGACAGGTGGGTGGTGCGCGTGCCGCGCCGGGTGGCCGAACCGTCCATGACGTCGTCGTGGAACAGGGCGAAGGCGTGGAGCAGCTCGAACGCCGCACCGGCGTCGACGATCCGGTCGTCGTCCGGCGCGCCGCCGGCACCGACCCAGCCCCAGTAGCAGAACGCCGGCCGGAGTCGCTTGCCGCCCGACATGACGAGCGTCCGCAGCGACGCGAACGGCGCGGCCAGCTCGGGCTCGAGCTGGCACCAGCGGGCCGACTCGGCCGTCACGAGCGCGTCGAGGCGACGCTCGACCCGATCGGCGATGCCGAGCAGCGATCCCGGGACCGTGGACATGTCGCAACCGTAGGCGACCTGGTCGGGGTACGTCGGACCGAGGTCGATGCTGACCGGAAGGGCTGATCAGTGGCCGGTCTGGGCCTTCCAGTCGTCGGCCACAGGGCCGACCACCCGGGTGGTGAACGCACCGAGCTCGCCGAGACCGAGGATGACGTCGACCTCGGCCGCGGGGAGCGGCCGGGCGAACAGGAACCCCTGGGCCAGCCGGCACCCGAGACGCCGAAGCGCGTCGGCCTGGGCGTGGTCCTCCACGCCCTCGGCCACGGCGGTGATGCCGAGCGAGTTGGCCAGCTGCACCATGGCCGCCACCAGCGCGGTCGAGGTGGTGTTCTCGGCCACCGACTCCACGAACGAGCGGTCGATCTTGAGCACGTCGATCGGGAATCGGCTCACGTAGTTCATCGACGAGTACCCGGTGCCGAAGTCGTCGATGGCGAGGCGCACGCCGATGGCCTTCAGCGCCGCCAGCGTGCGGGCGACGGCCGGCGTGTCCTCGATGAGGACCGACTCGGTGAGCTCGAGCACCAGGTTCGACGGCAGCACGTCGTGCCGGGACACCACGGCCCGCACCTCGTCGACGAAGCCCGGCTCCACCAGCTGGCGGGCCGAGATGTTCACCGTGACCGTGAAGTCGTGCGGCGTGCGGATCTCGCTGTGCCAGCGCGACAGCTCGCGACAGGCGGCATCGAGCACCCAGCTGCCGATGGGCAGGATGAGGCCGGTCTGCTCGGCCAGCGGGATGAAGTCCGACGGGCCGATGAACGTGCCGTCGCTCTGGCTCCACCGCACGAGCGCCTCGACCCCGTACGGATGGCCGCTGACGAGGTCGACGATGGGCTGGTAGAGAAGGTGGAGCTCGTCGTGGTCGACGGCGTGCGCCAGGGCGGCCGACAGGGCCAGCCGTCGCGTCACCTCGCCGTGCATGCCCGCCTCGTACAGCGCGTAGCGGCCTTTGCCCATGCCCTTGGCCCGGTACATGGCCATGTCGGCGTCGCGCAGCACGTCGCCCACGTTGGTGTGCGACGGGTCGGTCAGGGCCACGCCCACCGACGCACGCACGGCCACTTCGCGGCCCTCGATCCAGGCCGGCCGGCGCAGTTCGTCGATGATCTTGGCGGCCAGCGCCTCGGCCGAGGTGGGGCTGCCGACATGGTTGAGGAGCACCGCGAACTCGTCGCCACCGAGGCGGGCGGTCAGGTCGCCGGCGCGCACGGCACCCTGGATGCGCGACGCGGCGATGGTGAGCAGCTGGTCGCCCGCGGCGTGGCCGAGCGAGTCGTTCACCGTCTTGAAGTCGTCGAGGTCGATGATGAGCACGGCATGCACGGCATCGGGCTCGGCGAGCGCCTGGCCGAGGCGGTCCTGTAGCAGCGTCCGGTTGGCCAGACCCGTCAGCGGGTCGTGGTGGGCCTGGTGGGTGAGCTTGCGCTCCAGCTCGATGAGCTGGCTGAGCGATCGTTCCAGGGCGCCGCGCTCGAGCGCCACGTTGACCTGGTTGGCCAGCAGGTTGACGAGCTTGGCCTCCTCCGACCCGAACGGCGAGAAGTCGCTCATCCGCTCGCCCACCACGAGGACACCGGCCAGCGTCCCGTCGGTGACGAGGGGCACCGCCACGCCCATGCTCGTGTTCACGGCCTCCATAAGCCGGCGGTGGGCCGGGTCGTCCGGGTCGAGGATGGTGGCGCCGCTCAGGTGGTCGAGCACCTGGCGCGACGCCGCGCCCACCTCGGGCCCGAGCGGGCTCATGGACGTGCGGCGCGTCTCGTCGACCGCGGCGATGGAGGTGAGCGCGTCGCCGGACGCGGTGAACAGCACCGCCTGGGCGAACTGGACGCGCAGCGCTTCGCGGGCGTGCTCGAGGACCGAGATGAGGCCGTCGTCGAGGTTGGGGGCCTCGTGCAGGGCGATGGTGGCCTGGTAGAGGAAGTCGAGGGTCTCGTAGCGGCGGCGCTGGTGGATGTACCCGCGGTAGGCCACCACCAGCACGGCCAGCGGCACGAGCACGAACGCCGCCAACGCCCACGACAGGCTGGCCAACGTGGCGCCGATGAGGGCCAGGATGCCGTTGCCGAGCGCCGTGGCCTCGCCGTAGGCCGCCATGCGGAGCATGGCCGACAGGCGCAGCTCACCGCGCGACAGTGCGATCACCACCGACACGCACAGCGCGCCCAGCGCGGCATAGACCGACACGGCGGCAACCGCGGCGATCCAGGTACGCACGTGCGTGACGTCTCCGTCGCCGACGAGACGGAACACCCCGGCGGCCGACATCGACGCCACGGCGGTGTTGCCCACGTTGAACACGATCTTCACGAGCGGCAGATGACGGATGACGCCGAGCACCGTGACCATGGTGAGCGCCTGGGCGATGCCCATCGTGGTCGGGCGCGAGTGGAGCAGAGCCACGACCAGCACGGCCTCGCTGAGCGAGAACGCATGGCTGTGAGCGTCGACGTAGATGCGGACGAGGACCATCTCGGCGCACACGAACGCCACCAACAGGACGGGGAACGCGATGACGGACCGGCTGGCGGCGCCCGTGCCGTCGACCAGGACGCCGAGCAGGCCACCGACCAGAACCAGGAGACTCGAGAACACCCAGACCCAGCGCTCGCGCGGGCGCACCGCGCTGGCCGATTCGGTGTCCTGGTCGCCCACGCTGGCCCTTTCCGGTCGCCGGGGTTGTCCTAAGGCGTCGCTAACGGTAGTGACGACGACGCGCCGCGTGAATCCCCTGTCGGCCAGGTTGCGGCGATCTTGAGGCCCGCCGAGCGTCGGAACCTGACGGATTCTTGAGGAAGCGACCGGTCCGTGGCCGAGCCACCGGGGGCCGCCACAATGGGTGATCATGAGGCGCGCGTCGACCGGAACCGAGCTGTTGGCCGTGCTGACGCTCGCCGCAGCGACGCTGGGCGGGCCGCTGGCCGCCTGCGGTGGCTCGGAGTCGGCGGCCGGGCGCGTGATCCGGGTGCCGGCCGACGTCCTCACCATCCAGCAGGGCGTCGACCGGGCCCGTCCCGGCGACCTCGTGCTCGTCGCCCCGGGGACCTACCGGGAGTCGGTGCGGGTGATCCGCAAAGGCATCACCATTCGGGGCGAGGACCGCAACCGCGTGATCCTGGACGGCGAGTACACCCGCGAGAACGGCATCGCGGTGGGCGCCGACGGCGTGGCGGTCGAGAACCTGACGGTGCACGGCTACAACGCCAACGGCGTGTTCTTCTCGGGTGGGCTGGGCCGCACCAGTGACCAGTTGGCGGGCCTGGGCACCGGCGACAACGTCCTGAAGGGCTTCCGAGCGAGCCACGTGACCGCCTACGGCAACGGGCTCTACGGCGTGTACGCCTTCGGCTCGCGCTTCGGCACCATCGATCACGTCTACGTGTCGGCGCACCCCGACTCGGGCATCTACATCGGCCAGTGCAAGCCGTGCGACACCGTCGTGATCGACTCGGTCGCCGAGAACAACGCCATCGGCTACTACGGCACCAACGCGTCGGGCGGCGTGTTCGTGGTGCGCTCGGTGTTCCGTGGCAACCGGGTCGGGATGACCCCGAACTCACAGAAGATGGAGCAGTTGTCGCCCCAGGCCGAGACGGTGGTCGCCGGCAACCTCGTCGTCGACGGCGGGAACCCGAACTCGCCGTCGGTGCCCAGAGGCGCGTACGGGCAGGGCATCGTCATCGGCGGCGGGACCCGCAACACCGTGCTGCGCAACCGGGTCGAGGGCAACCCGGCGGCGGGCATCCTGATCACCGATCTCGAGACGTTCGGGCCCGAGAACAACCGGGTGGAAGGCAACGTGACGGCCCGCAACGGCGTCGACCTGGCCTACGCGCCGAAGGGCGACGCCGGTGCCGCCGGCAACTGCTTCGTCGGCAACACGTTCACCACGTCGTCGCCCCCGTCGATCGAGTCGGTGCTGCCGTGCGACGCCGGTGCCGCCTCGGCAGGCCCGTTCCCGCGCCCGACGTTCACACCAGGGCCCCCGGGTGCCGATCATCGGACCATGGCCGCGCCGCCCTCTCAGCCCTCGATGCCCGACCCCGCCACGGCGCCGCACCGGCCCGTGCCGGCCACGGCGCCCACGGTCGACCTCGCCACCATCGTCGTGCCGGAGCGCCCGTGAGGGTCGCAACGCGCCTCGCCGCCGCGGCCGTGGCGCTGCTCGTCGGCTGTTCGTCGGGCGGCGGCGCCGACGAGGCCCGGGCCGCGTCGCTGAGCGACGACGACGCCGCGGTGCTCTCGCAGGTGCTGTCGCGCAACTACGAGGGCAAGGGCGCCACGTTCGCCGCGTCGCTGCTCGTGCGGGCGGGCACCACGCTCACGCTCCAGGGCGAGGTCGACTGGGCCGGCCACCGCGGCCGGGCCGACGTGCAATGGGCGGGCAACGACGCCCCCGGCCGCCCGGTAGAGGTGGCATGGGCCGACAGCACCGTGGCCGAACGGCTGACGGGTCTGGCCGCCGCGCTGACCCAGGCAGGCCGACCGGCGGCGACGTGGGTCGCCCGGCCGGCCGACACGACGAACGGCATCCTCGACCGGGCCGTGCAGTTCGTGGCCAAGCTGTCGTCGACGCAGCGCGACAACCCGGTGCTGCTGCAGCAGGACGCCAAGGCGGCGTGGGTGCGCACCGAGAAGCTCGACGGCGCCGCGGTCGACGTGTACCGCTACGGAGACGCCACCACGTTCTGGGTGCGCGCCGACGACCATCGGCTCGTGCGCGTGGAGGGCACGCTCACCGGGTTCGCCGGGCCGCTCGTGGTGCGCGTGCTCACGGCCGGCGAGCAGCAGGTGCTCGGCCCGAAGTCGGCCGACGTGGCGCTCATCGACGACGCGCGGGCCGTGTACGACCGGCTGAACCCGGCGCCGCGCTAGGCGCCGTCTCAGCCGAACGCGCGCAGCCGCTCGGCGTCGTCGACGACGAGCGCCAGCGTCAACGCGGTGCGGTCGGTCGGCGGGGACCGTGAGGCCAACGAGACGGCGATGGGCGCCGCCAGCCCGGCCCGCCAGGCGCTCACGACGTCGTCGCCGCTCACCCAGAACAGCCAGCGCCCGTCGGGCGACCACACCGGCCTCCCGTCGCAGTCGGCGCTGAAACAGGGCGAGCGCGTGGGACCCAGGGCGGTGGTCCGCCCGGCGAGGTCGACCGTGGCCAGCTCGTAGAAGTCGGACACGCCGGCGCGCACGGTCAGCAGCTGCTGGCCGTCGGGCGACGCCGAGCTGAACGCGAACGCACCCTCCCGGAAGCCGCGCGGCGCATCGCGCGCCGTGCCGGTGCGCAGGTCGTGCAGGCGCGGCCCGCAGCGCAGGACGTCGTCGCATGCCGCCTCGAGCACCAGCCCGTCGCCGACCCAGATGAGCTGGCCGGCCGACAGCCGCCGAGGCGTCTCGCCCGGCGCGGCCTGGACGTAGATGCCGCCGGGCGCCTGCAGCACGAGGCCGCCCAGGCCGTCGATCCGCACGTCCTGCGCTCCGGCGGGAACCGTCACGTCGATGCGCGTTCGGCCGAGCTCCTGGTACCAGATCGACGGACCATCGCTCGTCGGCTCGTAGTCGGCGAACCAGAGCCGTCCCGGTGGTCCCTCACCGAGGTACCGCCCCGGCGTGGTGCTGATCGTCACCGGCTCGCCGGCACCCGGGGTCAGCAGCCGGCGACGGTTCGTGTCCACGTCGTGGAACACGATGCCCACCGACGTCAGGTCGGGGTTGCCGTCGAGCGGGCGCAGCCGGGTGCGCTCGATCGCACCCGTGTCGAGGTCGAGGCGGAACACGCCGTCGGCCGCCCACACGAGCAGCCCGAGCCCGGTCTTGTCGCCCAACACGGGCCCGACGAGCGGTGCCGCCGTCGTGGCCGGCGACGACGTCACAGGTGACGACGCGGACGACGTCGAGGACGACGTGGTGGTCCCGGCCTTCGGTCGGGCGGTCGTCGTCGGTGCGGTGGAGCGGCCGCCGCCCCCGGCGCCGACGCTGACCACGATCGCCGCGGCGAGCGCGGCCACGAGGCCGCCGGCCAGCCAGCGGCGCGGCGACCGCGTCGGCGCCAGCACCACCTCGTGCCCGCCGTCGCTCCCGGCATGGCCGTCGGTCTCGACGAGCAGCGCCGCCGCGTGCACCCCGCCGGTCGCGTGCCCGCACGACGCGCAGAACGCGGCGCCGCGGGCCAGGCGGGCCGAGCAGCGGACGCACCGGTTCACGACGGCCAAGGGTAGGTGTGCCGCGGTCACCCGACGCCGTCGAGCGCCGCGAACGCGTCGAGCGTGCCGACGGCCACCGCCGTCGACCCGGGGTCCGAGGCCGCGGTGGCCAGCGACGCCGACCGGACCCCGGCCTCGACCGTCTCGAGTCGGATCGGTGCGGCCAGGCCGGCCCTCCACGCCATGATCGACGTGACGCCGCGCGTCCACACGACCCAACGATCGTCGGGCGACCACCGGGGGCCGTTCGGGCACCCGACCGACAGGCACGGCGAGTCGACGGGGCCAAGATCGACGCCGCGTCCGTCCGGGCTCACCGCCACGAACCTGTCGTCGCCGGCCGGGACGGCGAACAGGTACCCGTCGGGCGACAGGTGGCCGTAGTCGTCGGGCCGGACGCCCGACACCGTCGGGACCGTGCGCCGCTGGCCGGTGCGCAGGTCGAGCGACACGAGGGAGCAGGCGAGCGCCTCGTCACACTCGTGAACGAGCGCCCGGCCACCGCCGGCAACGACGAAGGCTCCTCCCGATATCCGTCGCACGCCCTCGCCCGCCAGCCACCGATACGTGCCGCCGGGCGCAGGGATCAGGAGGCCACCGAGGTCATCGGGCACGCCGTAGCCGGTACCAGCCGGCAGCTCGACGTCGACGATCGCTCCGGTGAGGTCCTCGGACCACAGACGCCGGGCGTTCGGACCGAAGGTCGCGAACCAGGCGCGGTCGGCGGGGCCGTCGCCGAGGTATCGGGCATCGCCCAGCCCGGTCGCCGAGCCGCGGCCCGGGCGGCGCAGCTGCAGCTCGGGGCCATCGGTGTCCCGGTAGACGACCCCCGACGCGGTCTGGCGGACGTCGGACACGGACCGGCCAAGCCGGGTGACCGTGGCGGCGTCGAGGTCGACGCGAAACGTCTGGTCGCCCGTGGTGACGAGGAGGGCCAGACCGGTCGCCTCGCCCAGCAGCGGGCCGTCGCCGACGCGAACGACCGACGGCACCGTGGTCGTCACCGCGGGCGCGGGCGCGGTGGGGACGGTGGTGCTCGCCGGAACGACCGTCGTCGGTGCCGTCGCCTGCGTATCGTCGCCGGCGGCCACGCTGGCGACGACCACCGCGGCGAGCGCGGCGACGAGCCCACCGCCCAGCCAACGCCGCGAGGCGCGCGCCGGCGCCGACACGACGTCGTGACCATCGGGCGCGGCGTCCGAGTCATCGAGCTCGATGTCGAGTCGTCCGACGTCGCGCCCTGCGGGCCGGCCGCACGCGGCGCAGAACGCCGACCCCCGCGTCAATCGTCGACCACACGAGGCGCAGGCGCTCACTCGGGCCGCGCCACCGGCGCCGCGACTCACCGCTCGCCGCCCAACGCCACGACGGCTTCGAGGGAGCCCACGGTGACCGACAGCTCGGGACGACCGGGGCGGTACCCGCCCGAGGGCTCGGCCTCGGGCAGTGCCGGGAGCGTGAGCCGGACGGGGGCGGCCAGGCCGGGCCGCCAGGCGGTGACCGTGGTCTGGTCGGGGGACCACACGACCCAACGACCGTCGGGCGACCACTGCGGGGCGAACGAGCACCCCACCGAGATGCAGTCGGTGGCCAGCCGCCCGAGGTCCACCGTCGTGCCGTCGGGTGCCACCGCCGACCACGTGGGCAGTCCCGACTCCGTCCCGTCGAGGACGAAGACGACCTGGCCGTCGGGCGAGATCCCGCCGTAGGTGAACGGCGCCTCGGTCCCCGATGCAGGCACGGGCGGCGGGCGGCGTTCGCCGGTGCGGACATCGAGCAGGGTGTCCGCGCACGTCAGGACCTCGTCGCACTCGGTCACCATCGCCAGCCCGCCGCCGGCGAACTGCAGGCGGCCGGTCGACACCCGGTGCGGGGCGTCGACGCCCGGCACCCAGCGGTAGACGCCGCCGGGCGCGCCGAGCACGAGCCCGCCGACACCGTCGGGCACCGCGTAGTCGCCGCTCGGCGAGGCGAACTCGGACCGCGGACCGTCGCCGTCCTGGTACCAGAACACCGACGGCGCGAGCGGACGGTAGCGGACGAACCAGGCCCGGTCTGCGGGCCCGACGCCGAGGAAGTGGTCCCCGTCGCTGAGCGGCTCGACGGTGCTCGCGTCGCTCCCTGGACGGCGGAGCTGCGCTACCGGCGCGTCGTCGCTGCGGAACAGCAGGCCGGCCGGAGTGAGCTGCAGGTCGAACACGCCGCTCCCGAACGTGACGCGGGTGACCGTGGCCGCATCGAGGTCGACCCGGTAGCTGCTTGGGCCAACGGCGACCATTAGTGCCAGACCTGTCGCTTCGCCGAACAGCGGCTCCGTCCCGATGAGGAACGTCTGCTGGAGCGCCGCGGCGTCGCCGGACGTGGGCGCCGTGGTGCTGGCCGCCGTGGTGCTGGCCTCCCCCGTCGGCGTGCTCGCCGCGGTGGTGCTGGTCGTGGTGGTCGACCCGGCCGCCGAGCCGTCGCCGCGGCCGCTGGCCACGCTGGTCGCCACGACGGCGACGAGCACGGCGACGAGGCCGCCCGCCAGCCAACGCCGCGAGGCGCGCGCCGGCGCCAGCACCACATCGTGACCGTCGGGCGAGGCGTCCGAACCGTCGAGCTCGATGTCGAGTCGTCCGACGTCGCGCCCGGCGGGCCGACCGCACGCGGCGCAGAACGCCGACCCACGGGTCAGACGCCGACCACACGAGGCGCAGGCGCTCACTCGGGCCACTCGACGGTCATCGCGCCGGCCAGGTCGAGGTCGGGGAACGCCAACTCGATCGGGGCCGTCAGCCCCTCGCGCCACACGCCCAGCACGTGACGACCGCGGGTGTAGAACAGCCAGCGACCGTCGAGCGACCAGGCCAGGCCGGCACTCTGGTACGGATCCAGACGCAGCGGGGCCTCGATGTCGACGGCGAGATCGGCGCCGCGGCCGTCGGACATCGACTCCACCCGCAGCGGCGTCGACGGGTCGGGCGTCCCGGTCGCGGGGTCGACTCGGGGCCCCCGCACGAGCCACCGACCGTCGGGCGACAACCTCACGCCCGAGAAGCCCGCCGTCGATACGTCGGGGCGCGTGGTCGCCCCGCCGGTGTCGAGATCGGTGAGGGTGAGGCGGCACTCGGGCGTCGGGAAGCACAGGCGCGAGAGCACGAAGCGGCCGGTGACGTCGACGACGACGCCCGCCACCACCGGCTGGAGCGGCTGGCCGGGTCCGGTCCAGCGGAACACGCCCCCCGACGCCGGCACGATCACGCCGCCGTGCCCGGCGGGCCACGCGGGCGGGTACTGGTCGTCCGGCAGCACCAGGTCGAGGCGACGGCGCAGCGCCGCGGCGTCGTCGACGACCGCCAGGTAGGGGCGCTGATAACCGCCATCCACGGGGTACACCAGCGCGAACGCACGGCCATCGAGGTCGACCCCGACCGGCTGGCCGGCGAACGACGGCACCTGGCCGGTGCGGCCGTCGTCGGCGACCACGTACAGCTCACCGTTGCTCCAGCGGACGAACCCGCCCCGCATGGCCAGCAGAGCGTCGGCGCCAACGGTGACGCCATCGGCCCGGACGGGCGTCATCGTGCCGGCGTCGAGATCGAGGCGGAACAGTCCTTGGTCGGCGGCCAGCAGCACCCGGAGGCCCGTGAACTCGCCGAGCAACGGCGGCGGCGTGCGCGAGACGACCGCCACGACCGACGTGGTGGTCGCGGCAGGTTGCGACGACGACGTGCTCGCGTCGGGCGACCTCGTGGTGGAGGTGGTGGCGGCGGCGGTTCTTCTCGCCGTACTGGTGCTCGTGGACGCGGCCCGCTCGCCGCCACCCCCGCCGACGGCGAGGCTGGCACCCACCGCCACGGCCAGCGCGACGGCCACACCCGCCCCGACCCGACCACGCCGGCGCCCGGGAGCGAACACGACCTCGTGCGTGGATCCGGTGTCGTTCCGGTCGGGCTCGACGACGACCTCGACGCCGAGCGCGGCGCCGCACGACGGGCAGAACGCGGCATCGTCGGCCACGGGGCGGCGACAGCGCGGGCAGCGCACCATGCCGGTCACTCGGGCACCACCACGCCCACGCCGCCCGTGAGCGTCTCGGTCGGCAGTTGGATGCGGACCGGTTCGGCGAGGCCCTCGCGCCACGCCGACAGCGTGCGCGGCCCGGACGCGTAGAACAGCCAGCGATCGTCGGACGTCCAGGCCAGCCGGCCGGTCATCCACCCGTTGTTCCGCAGCGTCTCGCCGTCGTCGACGGGCAGCTCCACCGTGCGTCCGGTGGCCACCTCGTGGAGGACGAGCGGGGCATCGAGCTCCGACCGCTGGGCGGGGTCGGCGATGGTGAGCGACGAGACGACCCACCGCCCGTCCGGCGACACCCGTACGGCCTGCGCCGCCCCGCCGTCGACGTCGGCCATCGCCGTCGAGGTGCCCCGGCGCACGTCCGTGACCGTGAGCCGGCACATGGGGTCGGGGTAGCAGAGCTTTGTCAGCGCGAATCCCCCCTGCGCCGCCACGACCGTTCCCGCCGCCACCGCGGTCGGCTGGCCGCCGGGCTCCCAGCGGTACACGCCGCCGGCCACCACTTGCAGCACCCCACCGGCCCCGTCGGCCAGCAGCTGTGGGTACACGTCGGGCGTCCAGGGCGGCTCGACCGCCACCAGCGGCGAGCGGGCGTCGGTCACGTAGCCGATCGACTGGCGACCGTCGTTCCCGTACACGACCAACCACGCACGGCCGTCGCGGTCGGCTCCGAGCAGCTGGGCACCGGGCGGCTGGTCGGTCGAGGCGTCACGCTGGTCATAGCGCACGATGCGGGTGGTCCCCTGACTCCAGCCGACGAAGCCGCCGCGCACCGGCACCAGGTCCTCGGTGAACGTGGGCAGGCCGCCCGGCGTCACCGCCACCGCCCGGCCGGTGTCGAGCTCCAGGCGCAGCACGCCGCGGGTGGTGGTGAGCAGCAGGCTGGCACCGGTCTGTTCGCCGAGCAACGGCGCGCCCGCGCCCTCGACCTGGATGGTCGTCGTGGTCGTCGACGCCGCCTCGGTCGTCGGCGAGCCCTCGGCGGTGGTGGCGGTCGTCGCAGCAGCGATGGTCGCCCGAGTCGTGGTCGACGATGCCGCCGACGTGGTTGGGGCCGTGCGGCCGTCGCCTCCGCCCGACACGATGCTGGCGGCCACGGCGACCACGAGCGCGGCGGCCACGGCGGCGCCGGCCCAGCGGCCGCGCCGGTGCCCCGGTTCGAGCACCACGTCGTGCGCCGTCCTCGCGACGTAGCCGTCCTGTTCCAGCTCGATCTCGATCTCGCCGCTCAGCGACGCACCGCACGACCCGCAGAACGCCGCGCCCGGCGGCGCCCCGCGCCCACAACGCGGGCAGCTCAACGTCGGCACCGCGCCCACGAGGGGCACTCCATCGGCCCGGTCGCCCGGTGGGCCTGCACGCGCCGAAGGCTAGCGGCGGCGGCTCACTCGTCGAGGTCGGCGACGATCCGTTCGATCTGCACGCGAGCGGCGCCCACGCGCTCCCGACAGAACCGGATGAGGACCGACGCCCGCTTCACCCGGTCGGCGAGCCGGTCGACGTCGACCGACTCCCCCTCGAGCTCGGCCAGTATGGCCTCGAGCTCGGCGACGGCCTGGCCGTAGCCCAGGCCCTCCAGCTCGTCGGTGTCGGTCACGGCCGGCAGGCTACC
>JANPGL010000282.1:0-2974 GCA_031423915.1 Actinomycetes bacterium
GAACACCGGCGCCACGTTCACGCACACGTTCCCTGCAGCGGGAACGTTCGAGTATGTCTGCAAGTTCCATCCGATGCTCGGTCGTGTCCGGGTTTTGCCTGTCGGACCGGCGAACGCGTCCGTGTCAATCGTCGATGCCCCGACGCCACGGTTCACGCCTGACGATGTCACGATCGGTGTGGGTGGCACAGTGACCTGGGTCCACGGCGGGGCTATGCCGCACACGGTCAGCGACGCATCGAACTCACCGCTGGACTCCTACGCGCTGAACGGTCGTACCTTCGTCGGGAACACTCCCACGATCGTTGGCGAGTCCGGCTATCGCATCCGCTGGTACGTGTTCGACCTCGATCTCGGCGAGCGCTGGCACAACTTCCATACCCATGGGCAACGATTCAGGGTCGGCCACGAGACGGCCGACACGCGCACGATCGGCCCGGCCGAATCGTTCGTCGTGGACACCGTCGTCCCTGATGTCGTGCTGCTGCCACCCGGTTGCGAACACGGCCACGACCACGGTTGTGGCTGCCATCCCCACCACCACGAGCACGATCACGGCCCCCACGATCACGGCCACGACGACCGCTCCGAGCACGACCACGCCGAGCACGATGACAGCGAGGCCGGCGGCTCACAACCGGGCGAACCCAAGCCGCGCCGGCGGACCTACTGCCTGCAGGGCGATTTCCTGGTGCACTGCCACGTCGAGATGCACATGATGATGGGAATGACCGCGCTCGTGCGCGCCGTGCAGACCGTGGAACTCACCGACGCCGAAGTCGAGCGGTTCGGCTTCGACCTTCCGATCGCCGACCCCGGCTGCTGCGAACTCCTCTGCCACAACCACGACCACGACGGTCACGGCCACGATGGCCACGACGACAGCGCCGAACACGGTCACGATCATCACGGCGCACCACACCACGGCGGTCACGGCGGTCACGGCACGGCGCCGTGTGGCGACTGCCCCGACGTACCGCACCACCCCTGCATGCGTCACTCCGCCGGACGATGGGATCGAATACCGGACCTCGACATCTTCGTCGTCCACGCGGCGATGTTGCCGACCGGGCGAGTGCTGCTGTGGGCCGGCACCGCCGAAGTGGGCGACCCGCTCGTGTCACGGGCGTGGGACCCGGCGACCGACACCCGCACATCGCAGTCCTACGGCGACGACCTGTTCTGCTCCGGTCATGCCTGGCTACCCGACGGCCGTCTCCTCATCGCCGGTGGCGCACCATCGGGGGCGCTCGATGCCACCCACATCTTCACCCCAGCCGGCACCGGCGGTACCTGGACCAAGGTCAACGACATGAACCAGGCCCGCTGGTACCCGACGGTGCTCACCCTGCCCGACGGCCGCATCCTCGCTGCGTCCGGCAGCGGCGCGAGCGGCGTCGAGATCTTCGATGGCACCAACTGGACCTTCGTCACCGGCGCCAACCGCAACTTCCCCGAGCTCTACCCGAGCCTGCACCAACTACCCAACGGCGAGATCTTCTACTCCCGCGCCGGATGGGCCATGGCCGACACCGCCGACACCCACACCGCCACGTTGCACCTCTCGGGACCGGTCACCGGGGCATGGTCCCCGCTCGGCCAGCAACAGTTCAACGACCGCCAAGAAGGCACCGCCACAATCCAGATCGACACCACTGTCACCCCACCCGCCGTCCGGCTGTACATGATCGGCGGCGGCGTGTCCGGCGCCGCGACCGCGCGCAACCCCCAGACCGTCGAGACGATCACCCTCACGAACCCCGCTGCCACTGCGTGGGACACGACGGTACTCACCATGAGCTACCCGCGCACGAACGTCAACGCCGTGACACTGCCCGACGGCACCATCTTCATCGTCGGCGGCCAACGCGCCGGAAAATGGAACACCGACCCGCAACCCGTACTCGAAGCCGAGATCCTCGACCCGACCGCCACCCCGCCCACGTTCACCACCACACCGCCGAAGGCGTTCCCACGCCAATACCACTCTGTGGCCGTGCTGCTCCCCGACGGGCGCGTGCTCTGCGCCGGAGGTGTCGACCCGACTCAAGCGAACCGCGACCAGCGCGCAATGGAGATCTACAGCCCGCCCTACCTCGACGCCGGACCCCGCCCGACCATCACCGTCGCACCCCCAACCGGAATGCACGGAGCGGCCATCACCATCACCACCCCCGACGCCGGACGCGTCGCCAACGTCTGTCTCATTCGGCCGAACTCCGTCACCCACCACACCGACACCGGCCACCGCTACATCCGCCTACCGATCACAGCCACGACCGCATCCACCGTTACCTGCACACTCCCGGCCGCGGCAACGACGGCGCCACCCGGCCCCTACATGCTGTTCATCGTCGACGGAGATCGCATCCCCTCCGTCGGCCACTTCATCAACATCACCTAAACCAAACATCCCCGCAGGTCCGGCCAGCGTCAACCGTCGCACCATCGACCAGCACCACAAGGGTCTCCGACCGACGCGTCACGGTAGACCTCCACACAGCACGGTCCGAACTCGGCAAGCGGGACGAGCCGGCACGCCAACCGAACAGGCAAGCCGCCCGATATCGCTCCGTAACGCGCCAAACCAGTCGATCGGACGGTCCCATCGAGACCGAGCGACAACGGCCCCGGCATCACGTGCAGGATCGCTCGTCGCTCGGCTGCGGGTGAACGAGGTCTGCGCCGGCTCGCACGCGGTCACCGCGTTCATCCGGACTCGACTCCGTGGCGATGGTCGAAGGCCCGCCTCGACCGTCGTCGCTCTGACCGGCGTCGGTTCCGCGCTCCTCGACGGCCGGCCCGTCGCGGCTCGAAACGCGGCATGCGTGATCTACTTGTCGCACGAGCGAGGCGGACCGTACAGCTGGGCGACCCGCGTAGGGGTTCGTGGTCAAGGGCGCCGACCTCCTCAGGCGGACCGTTGTAGCAGGTCAGCGAGTCCCAGCGAGAGAGTCGATGCCGGCGATCACGA
>JANPGL010000283.1:0-17908 GCA_031423915.1 Actinomycetes bacterium
GCGGGGTGGGGCGTCCGTCATGAGGAAAGGATGTCACGCACCAAAGGCTGCACGCGCGTGCCGTAGAGCTCGATCGAGCGCATCATCGACTCGTGCGGGAGCGTGCCCGCCGAGTACTTCATGTCGAAGCGGTCGAGGCCGAGCGCCTGCACGGTGGCGGCGATCTTGCGGGCCACCGTGTCGGGCGAGCCGACGTAGAGCGATCCGCCGGGGCCGGCGGCCTGGTCGAACTCGGCGCGGCTCGTGGGGCCCCAGCCGCGCTCGGCGCCGATGCGGTTCCGCATGTGCTGCCAGTGCGGCCACAGCTCGTCGCGAGCCCGGTCGTCGGTCTCGGCCACGTGCCCGGGCGAGTGCACGCCCACGGGCAGCCGCGGGTGCTCGAACTGGTCGAGCGCCCGGTGGTAGAGGTCGACGAACGGAGCGAACCGGACGCTCTCGCCGCCGATGATGGCGATCATGAGCGGCAGGCCGTACCGGGCCGCCCGCACCACCGACTGGGGGCTGCCGCCGACGCCCACCCACGTCTTCACCGAGCCGCGTTCGGTGCGGGGGTAGACCTGCTGTTGGCGCAGCGGAGCCCGGGTGTCGCCCGACCACGTGACGGGCTGCTCGGCGAGCAGCAGCGAGAACAGGTCGAGCTTCTCCTCGAACAGCGGCTCGTACTGGTCGAGCTCGAAGCCGAACAGCGGGAACGACTCGGTGAAGGAGCCACGGCCGAGGATGACCTCGGCGCGACCGTTCGAGACAGCGTCGAGCGTGGCGAAGCGCTGGTAGACCCGCACCGGGTCGTCGGAGGACAGCACGGTGACGGCCGATCCGAGGCGGATGCGCTCGGTGCGGCCGGCGATGGCGGCGAGCACGGTCTCGGGCGACGACACGGCGAAGTCGTTGCGATGGTGCTCGCCCACGCCGATGAAGTCGATGCCGAGACCATCGGCCAGCACGGCCTGCTCGACCACGTTGCGGATCACCTGGGCGTCGCTCAGGCGCGAGCCGTCGGCGCCGAGCGTGACGTCGCCGAACGTGTCGAGCCCCAGCTCCACCTGCGGTTCCATGGTCGTCGTCCTCCGATCGGACGCACATCGTTGCGTGCGCAACTAGTGTAACCCGCGCTCGTCCGCCGTATTCCCTCAGGCGGTCGGCTCGGGCGTTCCGGCCAGCTCGTGGAACACGTCCGCCACGGGGAGACCCGAGAAGTCGATCGACTCGCCGAGGTGCTCGAGCATGCGACCGGCGAACACCTGCTGCACGAGCTGGCTCGTACCCTCCTGCTTGGGAAGGAACACGCCGCCCACGAACGCCGGCGAGCGGCGGCCGCGCTGGCAGGCCTCGACGATGGCGACGTCCTCCCGGTTGACCTGCAGGATGCCGTCGGCCACGGCCTGGCGTCCCGACCGGTGAGCGTCGGTCATCGCCTCGTCGCCGTAGAAGAAGAAGCAGACGCGTTCGGTGGTCACGCCCGCCGACTGGGGGTACGTGAGGATCACGAACATCATGTTCTCGACGGGGGCGATGATGAAGTTCGGGAACACGTACAGGCTCTCGTAGCTCCACGGCTGGGCCACGAGTCCGGCGCACGTCGGCAGGTCCTCGCCCGGCATGGGCTCCGGGTTGTCGCTGGCGCCGTAGGCCGTGCCGCCCTGGCCGGCGTAGTGCGCACCGCCGAGGATCTGGAAGTGGGCCGACATCGGGTTGAACGCCTGCAGCGCCGGGTGCACGCGCGGCACGTGGTAGCTCTCGACGAAGTTCTCGACGATCGTCTTCCAGTTCGACCGCAGCGTGAACTCGGCATCGACCTCGCGGTCGTGCCGGGCGATCGAGAAGTCCACGGGCGCCAGCCGCTGCGCGGTCGGTCGGATGTAGTCCTCGAACGGCTCAGCCACGCCCGACAGGTCGACGAACACGAAGCCGTGCCACGTCGCCGCCCGCACGGCGCGCAGGCCGAGCTCGGCGCGCTCGATCTCGGGGACGTGGTGGACGCGGAACCCGCCGGCGTGCGGGGTGTGTTCGAGTGCACCGTCGAGGCCGTACGTCCACTGGTGATACGGGCAGCTGATGCGGCCCGCACCGCACTGGGGCTCGTCCACCAGCTGCGCGCCCCGGTGGCTGCACACGTTGTGGAAGACCCGCACCGCGTCGTCGTCCCCTCGCACGACGACGAGCGGCAGACCGGCGACCGTCACGGGGCGCAGATCCCCGGGCGCGGCGACGTCATCGGTGAGCGCGATGCACAGCCAGTGCGGCGTGAGCAGCGAATCGACCTCGGCGGCGAACCAGGTCTCGTCGGTGAAGGCCACGCCTGGCAGCCCCCGGTGGCCTGTCCACACCTCCCTGAGCACGACCGGGTCGACGACGGGCGGGAACGATCGGGCGACCATGCCGCCAGTCTCGCGGGCGCCGCGTAGTTCCTGCGCTCTTGGTGCAGCAATCGCGCCCCAGCCGCGATTGCTGCACCAGAAGCGCGGAAGGGGCGCGGCTGGGCAGCCGGGACGGTGGCGGCCCGGGCGACGCCGGCTCAGGCCGGGAACAGCGGGCGGTGCTCGGTGACGTTGGCCGGTTGGCGGCGCCAGGGCTTGCCGAGGGTGAGGCCGCCGTCGATGACCTGGGCCGTGCCGGTGAGCCACCTCGACTCGTCCGACGCCAGGAACGTGACCAGCGAAGCGACGTCGTCGGGCTCGCCCATGCGCTGGATCGGCTGCGAGTGGCCCATGCGCTCGCGCGCCTTGGTCAACCGCCGCTCCGTGGTCTCGGGCCCCAGGTCGCTGAGGCTGCCGCCGGCGGCCAGGCCGGTCGCCACGTAGCCGGGGCACACGCAGTTGACCCGGATGTCGTGCTCTGCCAGCTCCAGCGCGGCCGACTTCGTCATCATCACGACGCCGGCCTTGGCCACGTTGTAGATGTGGGTGCCGATGGAGGGCATGAGCCCGCACACCGACGCCGTCGACACGATCGAGCCCGACCGCTGCGCCTTCATGATCGGTGAGGCGTGCTTGATGCCGAGGAACACGCTCTTCAGCAGCACGTTCATGGTCAGGTCGTACTCGTCGACCGACGTCGATTCGAACGGGCCGGTGACGCCCACGAAACCGGCGTTGTTGTAGAGCACGTCGAGTCGGCCCCAGGTGTCGACGGCCGCCGCGATCAGGCCGGCCACGTCGGCCTCCCTCGCCACGTCGGCGTGGCGGTAGATCGCCGCCTCGCCGAGACCAGCGGCGAGGTCCTCGCCCGGGCCGTCCTGAAGATCGCCCAGTGCCACGCGGGCGCCCTCGGCCACGAACCGTTTCACGGTGGCCGCGCCGATGCCCGACGCACCGCCCGTGACGACCGCGACCTTGCCGTCCAACCGTCCGCTCACGACGCTCCCCCCGAAGCTCGACCCTGGTGCGGCGACCCTAGCCCGGGCCCCCCGAGGAGGGCCCAGCCGCCGCACCGGGTCGGCGCGCTACGAGGTCGCGGGCTCGTAGCAGTTGAACATCCAGCGGACGCCGTAGCGGTCCTGGAACGTGCCCCAGAGCGCGCCCCAGAACATGTCGCTGAGCGGCGCCACGTCGGTGGCGCCGTCGGACAGCGCGGCGTACAGCGCCTCGGTCTCGGCCCGGGTGTCGGGGTCGAGCGTGATCGTCACGTTGTTGCCGAGCCGCAGCTCGTGGCCCATCGACTCGACCATGTCGGTGCCCTGCAGCACGTGGCCGGCCAGGATCGTCACCTCCATGTGCATGATGAGCTGCTTGTCGGCGTCCGACATCTCGGGCGTGCCGGGCGGGGAGGGGTTGTCGCCGATGCGCATGATCGGCTCGGTGACCTCGGTGCCGAACGCCTTGGCGTAGAAGCGCAAGGCCTCCTCGGTGTTCCCCATGAAGTTCAAGTAGGTGCTGACGCGGGCCATGTGGTTCCTCCTCGGTTGGGTAGAGGACGGTACGCGATGCCGGAACTCATCGATCCGTCCCGAAGTCAGGTCGAGGCCACCTGGCGGGCGACCTCGAGCCGACCCTTGTCGGTGCGCTTGACCGCCAACAGCGCATCGTCCGCCTGTGCGAGCAGCGCCTCGAGCGTGGTCGGTGCCGGCCCCGACAGCGCCAGGCCGCCGCTGGCGGACAGCGTGCCCGCCGCGACGTCGAGGTCGGTGAGGGCGGCCTGCACGGCGGCCAGCACGCGTTGGGCCCGCGCCACCGCGTCGGCCGGGGCGCCGGCGCGCTGGACGACGACGAACTCGTCGCCGCCGACGCGGGCCACGACGTCGCGCGGCCGGGTGTTCGACCGAAGCGTCGCCGCCACCCGCGCCAGCGCCAGGTCGCCGACGGCGTGACCGTGCCGGTCGTTCAACGCCTTGAACCCGTCGAGGTCGAGCACGAGGACGGCGACCGCGCTCCCGTCGCTCCGGGCCGAGACCATCAGTTGCTCCGCCGTCTCCGCCAGGGCGCGGCGGTTGGAGAGGCCCGTGAGCGGGTCGGTCGAGGCGAGGTCGTGCAGCGTCACGAGCGGTCGTGTGACCCGCAGCATCAGCAGGAGTCCGGCAGCCAGGAGTGCGCCGCCCCCGATCGAGATCCACAGCGTGGCGCGCTCCTGCCGGCGGACCGGCGCCGTGAAGTCGTTCTCGGGTGCACGGACGATCACGCTCCAGGCGGGGCCGACGGTCGAGGGGAAGGCCCGGTGCAGCACCAGGTCCTTGCCCCCGCCCACGGTGATGGAGCGTGCCGGTCCGCCGATGCCTTCGAGCAGGGCGGGCACGCCGAGCTCCTGCACCGTGAGCAGGCGGAGCTTGCCGTCGGCGCCGACCGCGGTCTGCTCGCTGAAGTCGTTGGGCGCCGCCACCACGTTGCTCCCCGACACCACGAAGGCCTGCCCCGACCTGGCCACCGGGAGGTTGTCGAGGAACGTGGCGAGGCCCGACAGCTCGACGTCGACGCCGACCACGGCGACCAGCTCGTCGCCCCGCCGGACCGCCCGAGCCGCGGTCACGCCGGGCTTGCCGGAGCTGAAGAACACGTAGGGGTCGGTCCACGCCAGATCGGGGTGAGTGCTCGCCAGCGGGTACCACGGCCGCGTTCGCGGGTCGTAGGTGTCGTCCGTCGGGTACTCGGAGGACTGGAACGAGAACGTCTGGTCGTAGTGGCTGATCGCCACGCTGCGACCCCCGGCGGTCTCGATGCGCTTCGAGCGGAACCCGGTGGCCTCGCGACTGACGAAGACGAACCTCCCGTCCGGGAAGCCCACGAAGGCGCCGGTCATCTGCGGCATGACGGCGAGCTGGGTGTAGAGATAGCGCTCGAGGCCGGGGTCACCGAGGTCGAGCAGGTTGTCGGCCAGGAGACGGGACGTCACCCCGGCGGACTGCTCGGCCGGCTCGAGGTGACGCAGGATGCTCTGGATCGTCGTGTCCCCGACGCGGCCGATGGCATCGCGCCCCACGTTGATCGACGCCCGCCGGGCCGCAACGCCGGTGGCGGTCAGGGCGAAGAGCTGGAGCAGGACGAGCGCGAGAGCCGCCGCGCCGATGACGAGGGCCCGGAGGCGCTTGGAGGACCGGACGGGTCGCGTCAGGCGACGGTCCGGGGAGGATGCGGTCGGGTCCACAGCAGGGGACCGTATGAGGTCACGAGCCGCGCATGCGACGACACACACCGTGACGGAGCCGCCGGCTCGGGTCTGGTCGGGCTGGTTGACGGCCACCACCGCGGAGCTACCCTGACCGATCGAGGGCGACCGAGCCGACGCGGGAGACGACGATGACCGAGACCTTGACCGGTACGAACCGATCGGCCGGAATCAGCCTGGCCGAGCTGCTGGAGGAGGACAGCCACCCGGTCACCGACATCTTCCGGGCCGAGTCGCCGCTGCCGCCCGGCAACACCCGCGTCCCCGCCTCCGTGTACTACTCGAAGGAGTGGCACGACCGTGAGGTGGCCGAGCTGTGGAGCAAGGTCTGGCAGCTGGCGTGCATGGAGGAGGAGATCCCCAACGTCGGCGACTACCAGGTCTACGACATCGCCCACCTCTCCTTCCTGATCGTCCGCACCGCCCCCGACGAGATCAAGGCCTACCGCAACGCCTGCCTGCACCGCGGCCGCAAGCTGCGCACCTGCGAGGGCAAGGGCGCCAAGAACATCCGGTGTGCGTTCCACGGCTGGTCGTGGAACCTCGATGGGTCACTGAAGGAGATCCCCTGCCAGTGGGACTTCCCCGACATCGACGTGGCCGACTACGACCTGCCCGACGCGCTCGTCGACACGTGGCAGGGCTTCGTGTTCATCAACCCCGATCGCAACGCCCGCCCCCTGGCCGAGCACCTCGGCAACCTGGCCGACCACTTCACCCACCTGCCCTTCACGCAGCGCTACAAGGCCGCGCACGTCGTGAAGGTGATGCCGTGCAACTGGAAGGCGTGCCAGGAGGCGTTCTCGGAGGCGTACCACACGGTGGCCACGCACCCGACGCTGATGCAGAACCTGGGCGACGCCAACACCCGCTACGACGCCTGGGAGAACATCTCGCGTGCCGTGTCGCCCCACGCCGTCGAGAGCCCCCACCTGATCGGCATGCCGCACTACGAGCGGATGGACGACGCCAAGCAGTACACGCGCTGGCGCCACCCGATGAACGGCCAGATCTACCAGCGCCTCGAGCTCGACCGCGTGCAGATCACCGATCTCGACGGCCACGTGAGCCTGTTCGACCAGGAGGGCAACTGGATCGACGGGCCGCAGACACAGGCCGACCCGCACCTGTGCAAGTGGGTCGGCGTCACGATCCTGCCCGGCATGGAGGACGTGCCGCTCATGCACCCCAACCCACCCGTCGGCGTCGACACGCCGGCACAGGTGCGGGCCTGGGTGGCGGAGAACAAGCGCAAGGCGCTGCGCGAGCAGCACGGGGATCTGATCGACCTCGACGCCGTCAGCGACGCCGAGATGATCGACGCCATCTACTACTCGGTGTTCCCCAACTGGTCGCCGTGGGGCTGCTTCAACGACCTCTTCTACCGGTTCCGTCCCAACGGCGACGACCCGAACTCGTGCCTGTTCGAGATCATGCGCTTCCCACCGGCGCCCGATCCCGCCAAGCGACCGCGCCCGGCGAAACCGACGTACCTCGGCCCCGACGACGAGTGGACGCTGGCACCCGAGCTCGGCCCCACGCTCAAGGTGTTCCAGCAGGACTCGATCAACCTGCCGCACGTGCAGACCGGGCTGAAGGCGCAGGAGCAGCAGGAGGTGATCTTCGCCTCGTACAACGAGACGAAGATCCGGCACTTCTACCAGAACCTGTTCAAGTGGGTGCCGCTCGAGGGCTGAGCGTGCCGCGCCCCTCTGGCGCGGACACGTCCGTCAGCCGTCCCGGCGCACGTCGGGGTTGGTGCCGGCCGCGTGCGTGGCGGCCACGCGGGCGACCAGCAGGGTGCTGCGTTGCTCGGCGGCGAGCGACCGGGCGTCGTCGAGCAGTCCCGCCGCGTCCGTCGGGCGCCCCGACCGCGCCAGCGCCACCGCGGTCAGCCTGAGCGTTTCGGCCAGCCACCACTGTTCACCGCGCGACCGGGCGGCGGCCGCTGCTGCGTGCAGCAGGTCGAGGGCGCGCTCGTTGTCGCCCGCCGCCGGGCAGGCGTCGGCCACGAACGTGCGCAGTGCCGAACGCAGCGTGTGCTCCGGCCCGTCTTCCATGGCGTCGAGCCCGGATGTCGCCGTGGCCACGCCGCCCGGCTCGCCGAGGCGTGCACGGGGACGAGGACGGGGGCGTGGCCCTCGCCGGCGTGGTCGTGGACGACGAACGTCTCCGGCGCGATCTGCGTGGGGCGGAACCGGGTCTTGGTGGGGATCAGTGCGGTTGTCATGTCGGTCACGATGCGACCGCTCGCTTGACGGCCGCTTGCAGGCCGCTGACGGCGGGAAGCGAGCGGGCCCCCGAGTGGCTTGACGAGTGAGATGTGACACGCGACGATTCATGTCACATGTCCGCACGACGAGGGGGTCGCTGATGAGGACGTTGCCGAGGCTGGTGTCGCCCGACGACCACGTGCAGGTACCGGCGCACGTGTTCACCGACCGGGTGCCGGCCCGCTACCGCGACGCGGCGCCGCGCGTCGAGCGCCTGCGCGGCGCCGCCGACCTCGGCGCCGGTGACATCCGCTTCGTCGAGCGTGAGGGCGGCCACCTGGCCGACGTGTGGCACTACGACGGCAAGCGCATCCCGCTCGTGCGCATCGCGGCCGCCGCCGGGTACCCGCGCCGCGAGATCGACGGTCGTCCCGTCACCTACGACGACATGCACAAGGCGTGCTACGACCCCGTCGCCCGCCTCGCGGCCATGGACCAGGCTGGCATCGAGGCGTCGGTCTGCTACCCGAACATGTTCGTGCGCTTCTGCGGCCAGACGTTCTCGCTGGCCCAGGACAAGGACGTGGCGCTCGCCTGCATCCGGGCCTACAACGACTTCATCCACGAGGAGTGGTGCGCCGGCTCCAACGGCCGGCTGGTGCCCATGGGCATCGTGCCGCTGTGGGACGCGGAGCTCGCCGTGGCCGAGGCGCGCCGCCTGGCGGGGCTCGGCTTCCGCAGCATCACGTTCTCCGAGGCGCCGCACCTGCTCGGTCTGCCGTCGATCTTCTCGGGCCACTGGGACCGGCTCTTCGCCGAGTGCGCGGCGGGCGGCCTGGTCCTGTCGCTCCACATCGGCACCGGTGCATTCGCCATGCTGGCCAAGGACATGGCCGGAGCGGTGCCGAACGTGGTGGCGTCGTTCAACGCCGGGTACACGCTCACCGACTGGCTGTTCAGTGGTCTGCTGCCCAAGCTCCCCGACCTGAAGATCGTGTTGGCCGAGTCGCAGCTGGCGTGGGTGCCCTACGTGCTGTCGCGCGCCGACTTCGTCTGGAAGGAGATGCGCGGCGAGGGTTTCACCGACATCACGAACGACACGATGCCCGAGCCGCCCAGCCACTACTTCCGTCAGCACATCTGGTGCACGTTCTTCCGCGATCCGATCGGACTCACGTTGCTCGACCACATCGGTGTCGACAACGTGATGTACGAGACCGACTTCCCGCACACCGACTCGTCGTGGCCCAGCTCGCACGAGGTGGCCGCCGACATGACCGCCGGGCTGAGCGAGGCCGACGCCGCCAAGGTGGTGGCCGAGACGGCCCGCGCGCTGTTCCGTGTGGAGGTGACGGCGTGACGGTCCTCCCGCGCGCCGCGAGCGTGGCGTCGTGACGCTCTCGGCCGCCGACGAGGAGCTCCACCGGCCGCCCGACCCGCTGCCCGCCAACTGGCAGGAGAACCTCTTCTTCATCCTGTGGAACACGTCGACCCGCGACGGCTTCATGATGCACGTGCAGCGCGTGCCCGGCCGAGGCGTGCAGGAGGCGCGCATCGTCGCCCGTGCCGGGGGCCGCAGCGCGTCGGCCACGCTGACCGGGCCCTATGCCGTGGACCGCCCGGTCGACGGCGTCACGCTCGGTGTGGGCGCCGCGTACCGCGACCTGACGGTGCGCACCGAGTTCGCCGGCAGCCCCGACCCGGGCCCGCTCGGGTTCATCGCCGCCCACCCCGGTGGCGGCGTGCCGGTGCTCGTCGACGTCCGGTTGCGCAGTGAGCTCGAGCCCGTCGACTTCGCCGAGGGCCTCGCCCACATGACCGCGTTGCTGCGCGCCGACGCGTCGGCGCCACAGATGGGCGACCAGGCCCACTACGAGCAGGGCGGCACGTGGTCGGGCCTCGTGCGCGTGGGTGATGTGGAGGTGGAGGGCGCCGGCCTGTTCGTGCGCGACCACTCGTGGGGGGTGCGCCACGAGCACAACGACTTCAGGGCGTTCTGGACCGCCACCTGCCTCGACGGCGGCCGGGTGTTCTGCAACGCGATCGGCATCCCCCGAGGCGACGGGTTCGCCGGGATCGGCGCCATCGCCGACGCCGAGGGCGTGCGCTTCACCCGCCAGGTGTCGGCGGTCTTCACGCCGTCGCCCGGTCTCTGCAGCTACGACCGCAGCGAAGTCACCTACGGCGACGGGATCGACCTCGTCGTGCGGGGCGAGACGCAGCAGCACTGGCCCCTGTACCTGCCGTTCTCGGGGCGCGACCGCTACGACAACAACGCCGTCTCCGCCGTCGAGGCGGGCGGCCTCCGGGGCTTCTCGGTGATGGAGTGGGCCACGACGCTGCCGCCCGAGCAGACGGCCGTGCTCGACGAGGCGGCGACGCGACCGGCGTGAGTCGGCGCACCTACCGCGGAGGAGGAGACACGATGGCGTCGACCACGAAGGTGCGCAGGTCGTGCTCCAGCCGGCCGGCCGGCGGGGCCACTTCCGGCAACGTGAGGAAGTAGAAGACGATCATCGTCAACCATCGCACCGCGTCGTCGACGGTGACCCCGGCCCGCAGCTCGCCTCGCCCCTCCGCGTGACGCAGGTAGGGCTCCCAGTACGCGTGCATCGCCGCGGCGATCGCCGGTGACTGCGCCACGAGTGCGGCCGTGTCGTGCACGACTTCGACCCCGAGGACCGACTCGGACACGCGGTCGCCGGACGGCTCGGTGATGCCGGCCAGCAGCGCACGAAGGATGAGGGGGCCGGCGGGGCCGCGACGGGGCACGCGGGCGTGCAGCTCGGTGGCGCGCCGCTCGATGTGGCGCACCATCACCGCCTGTTGCAGCGCGTCCTTGCTGGCGAAGTGGCGGTACAGCACGGTGCGGGCGATGCCGGCCTCGCTGGCGATGTCCTCCATGCGCGTGCGAGGCACGCCCCACCGTTCGAAGCACTCCATCGCCGCGACGATGATGCGCTCGGTCCGCTCGTCACCGACGGCCACCCTCGCGGCGTTCGACGCGGGGCCCGGCGACACGCCCGTCACGGTACCGCAACGGGTGCATCGCCCACCGATCCGCCGTCGGCGCGTGCGCTCAGTAGGCGTCGTCCGGCAGCGGCCGGAGCCAGGCGGTGGCGGCAGCCCCGGCGGCGCGGCCGGCGTCGAGCGCGTCGTCGAGTCCGTCACCGCGCCACGACGCCGCCAGGAACGCCGCGATGAACGCGTCGCCACAACCCACGGTGGTGCCGCGCACCCGTACGGCATCGACCGGCACGAGCCGGTCGCCGGCGCGGCCCTCGCGCCCGTCGATCACGCGTACGCCGCGTTCACCGAGCGTCACCACCACCAGGCGGCCGCGCTCGAGCGCCACCGAGCGCACGCCCGCCAGCAGCGGGTCGTCGAGGTCGCCCGGCCAGCCGATGAACCCCGTGCGCAGGTGGGCCATGGCGGCGTCGAAGCGCTCGACGGTCCAGCGTCGGAAGCTCAGGAAGTCACCCGACGTGTCGAGGTGGGCGAGCCGGCCGGCGTCGCCCAGGCGATGCAGCTCGGCGAGCGCAGGGGCCACGAGCACGAGGTGCAGCCGGCGGGCCGCCACCAGTGCGGCCTCCTCGCCGTCGGTGAGCCGGAATCGCTGCCACACCCCTTCCACGAACCGGTCCATGTGGGGCTGGCGGTCCTCGCCGATCGTGATGTCGATCGACGACGACGGGCCCGCTGCCACCAGGTCGGCGGTGGCGTCGATGCGGTGCCGGTCCAGGAACGAGGTGAACACCTCGGGCTCGTCGTCGCCGATGCGCGTGACGAGCCGGAACGGCACCTGGGCGCGGGCCCAGTGGTACGCCATGTTCAGCGCCCCGCCGCCGGGCAACGTGACGGCCTGCGCCAGGTAGCGGTCGAGGCTCGCCGGACCGAGCAGCAGCGTGTCGGCCGGCGGCGCGGTCACGCGCCCTCGAGCGGGTGCAGCCGTTCGTCGTCTGTCAGCGCCAGGAAGCGGTCGTAGCGCACCTCGACGACCTTCGACGTCTGCCAGAACGCCTCGATCGACAGGTGGGCGCACCCCTCGTCGTGGAACCAGCTGTGGTCGCCCGGCATGGTGGTGATCAGCGCGGGGTCGTGCGCGGGCACCACCGCCGGGTTGAGGCAGTAGCCGGGCGACGTGGGCTCGCGGATCTGCAGCAGCGAGCCGCCGCGGAACCCGCGGGCCCTCGGCACGCGGTGCGTCTCGCCCGTGCCCAGGTCCACGAGGTCGACCTCCGCGTTGCCGGTGTCCGTCACGTCGGGCCACGCCGGGTCGTCGACGAGCTCGGCGACCACGCGGCGCACGGCGACGTCCTGGTAGTGGTTGGCGGTCGGGCCGGGCTGCACGTAGTCGTCGTCGAGCACGTTGGCGACCTCGTGGTCGTACACGTTGCCGCACTCGGCCACCAGGAAGGCCACCAGCGCGGGGCGAGCCCGAAGGAACCGGCGGTACGCCTCCTCGTACTCGGCGATGGCCGCGGCGAACGGCACGACCTCGCCGCGCACGACATGCGCGTACCGCCAGCCGTCGGCGCCGAAGCGGGCGTCGAAGAGGGCCTGCCGCTGCGCTTTGGCCGGGCCGCTGTACCCCGGCACGCCGACGGGGATCCACACATCAGCGAGCCGGGCGGCGGCGACGGGATCGGCGAAGCGGTGCGGTCCCACGCGGCAACGCTAGCCAACGACTGGCAGAGTGGCGGGGTGGAACCCGCCGACGAACCGACCGCACCCGACGCGCCGCCCGCCTTCGCGCCCGACCCCTACAAGCAGGTCATCGTGATCCGGCGCGACCTGAAGATGCGGCGTGGCAAGGAGATCGCCCAGGGCGCCCACGCGTCGTCGGCGTGGATCGTGGGCCTGGTGGCCGAGGCGCTCGACGCGACCACCCGCACCGGCTCGGTCACCGTCGACCCGACCGCCTACGCCTGGATGACGTCGTCGTGGCGCAAGGTGACGCTCCAGGTCCACACCGAGGACGAGCTGCTGGCGCTGCACGCCGCCGCCGAGGCCCGTGGCCTGCGCAGCCACCTGGTGCGCGACTCGGGCCGCACCGAGTTCGCCGGAGTGCCGACGTTCACCGCGCTGGCCATCGGGCCCGACCTGGCCGTCGAGATCGACGCCGTCACCGGCGACCTGCCGATCTACTGACCGGGAGCACGACCGTCATGGACCACGACGTCGCCCGCCTCGTCGCACGCTTCGGCATGGACAACCTGCCCGTCGAAGGTACGTACTTCATCAACACGTACCGGAGCGCGGCGCGCCACGCCGGCGCCGGGCCGCTCGGAACCGCCGGGCTCGGGCTCTACAGCGCCGATCCGCCGAGTCGGTCGCTGTTCCACCGCCTCACCGCCGACGAGGTCTGGCACTTCTACGCGGGCGACCCGTTGCGACTGGTCCTCCTCCATCCCGACGGCTCGATCGACGAGGTGGTGCTCGGCGGCGACGTGGTGGCCGGCGCACGCATTCAGCACCTCGTGCCCGCTGGCACATGGCAGGCGGGCGAGCTGGTGTCCGGCGGACGCTGGGCGCTGTTCGGCTGCACCATGACGCCCGGCTTCACGCCGGGCTGCTTCGAGGGCGGCCGGGTCGGCGACCTGCTGACCTCCCACCCTGCCGCCGCAGTCGACATCGCCCGCCTCGGCGTGCCCGACGAGCACGAGACGACGCTCGACCCCGACTACGCGGGGTGACTCTGCGCACGAGTGGGCGCCCGGCGCCGATCACCGGCAGCATCGGCCCATGACCGCCGTGCGCGAGGTGCCGTTCAGCCTCGACGCGGCCGGCGCGCTGCGGACCCTGCTGGGGATCATGCTCGACCAGGGTTGGGGCGGCGGCGACTGGGACCTGGAGCACGTCGTGTCTCTCGACACCGCGCTCGACGCGCTCTGGTCGCCCGACGAGTGGCTGGCCATGACGGGCCCCGACCGGGTGCTGCCGCTCAACATCGAGGACGTCGCCCTGCTGCTGGCGGGCATGGCCTTCACCGAGGTGGCCAGCGAGGACCTGCCGTGGATCGACATGGTCCGCTGGACATCGGACTTCCTCACCGCCCAGCTGCGCCCGCACTGGACCGAGGACGAGTGGCTCGCCGTCGGCGGCCGCTCCGGCCGCCCGACCTGATCGGCGACGGCGCACCCGGCCCCACGCTCGGCTTCCCGGCCCGGCTGGTCGCACGGGCGGGACGGAGCGGGCTCGGAACGGCGCTGGGGTGGCGGCTCTCCGGTTCTCCGCCCGGTGGGTCTCACGGGTGAGACCCACCGGGCTCGGATGTCGACCGGCGCTGTCAGTCGGCGACGGACGCGTCGACCCAGCTGCCGTGGAAGCCGTGGGGCACACGGGGCAAAGCCACGCTGGCCACCGGCTCGTCGCTCATGGTGGCGGCGTCCATCACGACGAACTCGCTCGTGTTGCTCGTCGCGTCGTACACGTAGGTCATCAGGTAGCCGTCGTCTTCGTTCTTGCCGTTGGCGGCGGGCACGAACACGGGCTCGCCGGGCATGCGGCCGCGGCCCAGGTCGATCTCGGTGCGCACGCCGGTCTGGCGGTCGTACTTGAGGATGGCGCCGTTGGTGCTCATCGGGTCGTCGTACGAGAAGTTGTTCGGCACGGCCATCATGTAGCCGTAGCGGTGCTTCAGGCCCACCTTCGAGTCGGCCACTTTGGGGAACTCGCCGGCGCGATCGTCGACCTGCTCCTCGGTCACCTTGCCGGTGACGGTGTCGATCGTCCATCGCCAGAACTGCGGCATGGGGAAGTCCATCATCCCGTCGCGCCAGATGTGGCTGAGCCGGGCCACGTCGAGGATGATCTTGGTGCCCTCCTCGTAGGAGTTCATCGGGTGGAACACGTAGCAGGGGTTCAGCTCGTACCACTTCACCGAGGCGTCGTTGCCGTCGCGCGGCATCACGCCGAGGCGGGCCGGGTACTCGTCGCTCCAGCGGATCGGCATCTCGCCGCGCAGCGCCATGTCGAGGTCGAACACGGCGGGCAGGTCCATGAAGATCACATGGTTCCGCGTCACGTTGAAGTCGTGCATCATCGTGGGCCCGCCGACGGTGATGGTCTCGGTCTGCACGAGCTGGCCGTCGGCCGACACGCGCAGGTAGCGCAGGTACGGCTCGAGGGCCGAGTAGCCGAACGCCAGCATCTCGCCGGTCTCGGGGCAGAACTTCGGGTGAGCGGTGAACGACCCGTTCAGCACGCCGCCGAAGTCGGTGGCGCCGACGGTGTTCAGATCGCCGTCGAGCACGTAGGGGAAGTGGCCTTCCTCCAGCGCCAGGATCTTGCCGGCGTGACCGAACACGCTGGTGTTGGCCTTCGAGCTCTTCGGGTCCATGGCCACGGCCAGGTCGAGGATGTCGAGCGACGGGTTCGTGATGAAGGGCGTCTGCACGTAGCGGTTGCGGTACCACTCGGCCTGGCCGTCGCGCAGGCGAATGCCGTGGATCATGCCGTCGCCGAAGAACGGGTGGTCGCTGGTGCCGCTGAACGGGTTGGCGCCGTTGCGCAGGTACCGGCCGTCGAGTTCGCGGGGGATCGACCCCGTGACCTTGAGGTCGGTGATCGTGCGCTCCTCCTGGACGGGCGCTCCGTTGCCCCGGAGGTGCGACGGGATGTTGTTGTCGATCGTGGTCATCTGGGGACCCCCATGTCCTCGTGCTGTGCCGGCGCGATCGTAGCGAGGTTGGCGGCAGGTATCTACCCGGAGTAACTTTTGCCGATGGGGCGATCGACGGCGGGGGCGCGCGAACACGGCGGCGTCCGGCGAGGGCCTGGCCGGCCGGCGGGGCGATCGGCCCACGACGGCGTGCTGGCCGACCGTGATGCCCTGCTGACGGCCGCCGAACGCATCATCCGAGTCGAGGGGCCGGCGGTCACGCTCGACGCCATCGCCGCCGCCGCCGGGGTCACGAAGCCGATCCTGTACCGCGGGGTGGGCGACAAGGACGCGCTGGTGCAGGCGCTGGCCGAGCGGCTGGTGGCGCGCATGACCGACGAGGTCACCACCATGGTCGCCGCCGCCAAGGGACCGCGGGACGGGCTGCGGCGGCTGGTCGGCGGGTACCTGGCGCTGGCCGCTCGCGACCGCAGCCTCTACCTGTACGTCACGGCCGGAGGCTCCAACGGCGACCGCGTGCAGCAGGCCTTGCTGCTGGCCGACCGCACGGCGGCCGGCTTCGCCGAGGGCATCGCGGCGTTCCGCACGGCGCAGGGTGCCGACCCATCGGTGGCGTTGGCGTGGTCGTACGGGCTGCTCGGCGCGCTGCACTTCGTGACGCTGTGGTGGTTGCGGGACGGCACGGCAGACACCGACGGCGTGGCCGAACAGATCACCGGGCTCCTCTGGTCGGGGCTCGGTGGAGAGAGGACCGGGACATGAACGACCTGTTCGACCTGACCGGCGACGTCGCCGTCGTCACGGGTGCGGGGCGCGGCATAGGCGAGGGCATCGCCACGGTGCTGGCCGATGCCGGCGCCGCCGTCGTGTGCGCGGCCCGCCGCGGCGACGAGATCGAGCGCGTGGCGGCCGGCATCCGGGCGCGCGGCGGCCGGGCGCTGGCCGTGCCCACCGACGTGACCGACCCCGCCGCCGTCGAGGCGTTGGCCGACGCCACCGTCGCCGAGTTCGGCCGGCTCGACATCTGGATCAACAACGCCGGCGGCTCGCCCATCCAGGCGCCGCTCACGGAGCTGCCCGTCGAGGAGTGGGACGCCACGCTGCGCCTCAACCTCACCGCCGTGTGGGTGTGCACCCGTGCCGCCGCCGCCCGCATGGTCCACCAGGGCCGCATCGTCAACATCTCGTCGCGCGCCGCCAACTCGGTGGTGCCCGGCAGCGGTCACTACGCCGCCGCCAAGGCCGCGGTGAACTCGTTGACCGTGAACTTCGCCAAGGAGCTCGGGCCGCGCATCCGGGTCAACTGCATCATGCCGGGGGCCGTGCCGACCGAGATCATGATGACGGCGATGCGGCTGGAGGACAAGGACCTGCCGAACCTCGAGAAGCGGCTGCGGCTGCCGGCCGGTCGGCTCGGTACGCCCGAAGACCTGGGCGCCGCCGTGCTGTACCTCGTGTCGCCCGCGTCCGCCTGGGTGACCGGCCAAGTGATCGCCGTCGACGGAGGAATGTGACCATGACGACCTATCGCAACGACCGCGTCGTGCTGGCCACCCGGCCGGTCGGAGCGTTCAACACGAGCGACCTGCGCTTCGAGACCGAGGAGCTGGGGGCTCCGGATGCGGGCCAGGTGATCGTGCAGGTCGACACCCTGTCGATCGACGCGTTCATCCGCACCATCCTCGACGACGGCAGCTACCACATGACGGTGCAGCCGGGCGGCCTCGTGACGGCGCTCGGCGTGGGCACGGTGATCGACTCGGCCGACGAGTCGCTGCAGCCCGGCGACCGCGTGTTCGGCCCGCTCGGCGCGCAGACCTACGCCCGCTTCCCCGCCGCGTTCCTGCGCAAGCTCGACACGCGCACGGTGCCGGCCACGGCCTACCTCGGCGCACTGGGCATGACCACCGGGCTCACGGCCTACTTCGGCATCATGGAGGTCGGCGCCGTGAAGGCCGGCGACACCGTGGTGGTGTCGGGCGCCGCCGGTGCCGTCGGATCGGTGGCCGGGCAGCTGGCCCGCGTCGCCGGGGCCGGCCGCGTCATCGGCATCGCCGGTGGGCCGCGCAAGGCCGCGTTCCTGGTCGACGAGCTCGGCTTCGACGCGGCCATCGACTACAAGAACGACGACGTGGCGGCGCGGCTCGACGAGTTGGCCCCCGACGGCGTCGACGTGTTCTTCGACAACGTGGGCGGGTCCATCCTCGACGCCGTGCTGTTCCGCATCCGCGAGCGCGGCCGCGTGGTGATCTGCGGCGCCATCTCGCAGTACGAGCGCATGGACCAGGTGGACGGCCCGTCCAACTACCTGAAGTTGGCCGAGCGCCACGCCCGCATGGAGGGCTTCGCGGTGACGCACTTCCAGGCCGAGTTCGCCCGTGGCGAGGCGGCGTTGGGTGAGCACCTCCGCAACGGGCGGCTCGTCATGCGGGAGCACGTCGAGCACGGCATCGATGCGTTCCCGGCGACGCTGCAG
>JANPGL010000284.1:0-2644 GCA_031423915.1 Actinomycetes bacterium
CCCCGTTACCCGTGGGTGGCGGCCGCCCGGTTGGGGGGCGCCCTCCTCCGCGTCCGGGCACGAACGGTCGGGTCTGCGCCATGCGATCGCGTGACGATCGGCGGGAGTGGAGGCCGAATGACGGTGATTTCGGCGCCTCGCGGGCTACGGTCGCGTCGTTCGTCCGGCGGTGACCCCCCAACTGTCCTGCCCCGGGTGATCGCGCGCGACCCGCCGTGGGTGGCGGGTGGTCCACGTCGGCGGACACTCGAGACAGATTCCAAACCTCCCGGGGGAGATTGCGTGAAGAAGACATGGCGTAGTTCGGTTGTCGTCGCGGTGGGCCTTGGCCTCGTGGCGTCGGCATGCGGCAGCAGCAGCGGCGGCGGGGCTGCCACCACGGCCAACACCGGCACCACCGCGGCCGGCGCGGCGACGACGACGGCATCGGCGGCCACCACGGCCGCCGGCGCGGCGACCACGGCCGGAGCGACCACCACCAAGGCGGCAGCCACCGGCGTGAAGTACGGCAAGCAGGCCGACGGCACCTACCTGGGCAAGGGCGACTTCAAGATCGACCCGAAGAAGTGCCCGAGCGACTGGAACGCGACCCAGGGCATCACCGACAAGGAGATCAACCTCTTCATGTCGCTGCCCAAGTCGGGCCCGCTCGCCGGTTTCGGCCTCATCGCCGACGGTGCGACCAGCTACTTCAAGTACGTCAACGACAACGGTGGCGTCGGCGGCCGGTCGATCGTGCTGGAGTCCAAGGACGACGTGTACCAGGCCGACAAGACGAAGGCGAACGTCGACGAGGCCATCGCGGCCAAGAAGCACGCCGCGCTGTTCGTCACGCTGGGCACGCCGAACAACCTGGCCGTGTGGGACACGACGAACAAGGAGTGCTTCCCGCAGCTGCTGAACGGCACCGGTGCCGCGCAGTGGGGTGACGTCGACAACCACCCGTGGACCACGGGCATGCAGATCGACTACACCACCGAGGCGATCCTGTGGGCCGAGTGGATCAAGAAGGAGTTCCCGAGCGGCGCCAAGGTCGGCGCGGTCACGTTCAACTCGGACTTCGGCAAGAGCTACGACAAGGGCTTCAAGACGGCGATCAAGGGCACGAACATCGAGCTCGTGGTCGACGAGCTGCACGAGGCGAACGCGCCGAACCTGACGAACCAGTTCACGAACATCGAGGCGAAGAAGCCCGACGTGATCCTGATCCAGACGTCGGGTGCGTTCTGCACGCAGGCCCTGGCCGAGATCGAGAAGCGGGCCCTCACCGCCAAGGTGATGATGTCGGGCACGTGCGGTTCGCTGTCGCAGTTCTTCAAGCCGCTGCTCGACCAGGGCCTCACCGGCAAGGACACGTACATCATCCAGACGTTCAAGGACGTCAACGATCCCGAGTGGGCGAACGACGACTTCGTGAAGCTCTTCCACTCGACGGTCAAGGCGCAGGGTCTCGACGACAAGCAGTCGACGTACGCAACCGGCTGGATCTTCGCCTGGTTCATGACGGAGATCCTGAAGGAGGCGGCCACGTACGAGGGCGGCCTCAACCGGGCCAACATCATGCTGGCGGCTCGCGGCATCGACAAGACGATGCCGTTCTCGCTGCCGGGGCTGACCAACAAGATGGAAGGCATCAAGGACGGCTACATGGTCGAGGGCGGTCGCGTCGCCAAGTACACCGTGACCGATCCGAAGGTGCTCGGCAGCTTCGTGAAGGTGTCGGACGTCATCAACAAGGAAGGTGCCCTCGGCACCTACGCCAAGTTCCAGTCCATCGCGGTGGGCTGATCCGCTGACGTAGGACCGGCATCGCCGGGAGAGGCCGCCCCTTCGGGGGCGGCCTCTTCGCGTTCGTCCGAGACCACGCTGCGTGGCAGGTACGATCGCCCCGGATCGTCGAGCGCTTGGGGGCGCCGGACGATCCGGACCTACGACAACTTGGGGGCACCATGCACATGCGCTCGCGCATCTGTGTCGTCGCGCTGACCGGGCTCGGGCTCGTCGCGTCAGCGTGCGGCAGCAGCGACGGTGGCGGATCCGCCGCGACGACCAAGGCGGCCGGGACGACCGGGGCGGCCGTCACCACGGCCGTCGCCGCCACGACCGCACCCGCGGCCACCACTTCCAAGGCGGCCACCACCGCGGTGGCCTCGACGGCGAAGTTCGGCAAGCAGGCCGACGGCACCTACCTCGGCAAGGGCGACTTCAAGATCGATCCGAAGACGTGCCCGGCCGACTGGAACGTGAAGCAGGGCATCACTGACAAAGAGGTGAAGCTGTTCATCTCGCTGCCCCAGTCGGGGCCGCTGGCCGGCTTCGGTCTCATCGCCGACGGGATGCGGAGCTACTTCAAGTACGTCAACGAGAACGGCGGCATCGGCGGCCGATCGATCGTCCTCGACTCGAAGGACGACACGTACCAGGCCGACCGCACCAAGGCGAACGTCGACGAGGCCATCCAGGGCAAGCAGTTCGCGGCGTTCGCCGGCGTGCTCGGCACGCCGAACAACCGGGCCATCTGGGACCCCACGAACAAGGAGTGCATGCCGTCGATCGTGACGGCGACGGGCGCGGCGCAGTGGGGAGACGTCGAGAACCATCCGTGGACGATCGGGATGCAGCTCGACTACACGAGCGAGGCCAT
>JANPGL010000285.1:0-19468 GCA_031423915.1 Actinomycetes bacterium
CTCTATGCCACGGCACCGGCGCCCGAGCCCGTCGACGAGCGCACGTTCGCCCGCCGTCTGTTCCGCGAGAAGCGGCGCGCCCACACGTTCGGCAGCTACCTGGCGAGCGTCCCGATGACCGCCGGGTTGCGCGGCCTGCACCACGCCCAGCAGCGCAAGCACGGCTGAACCGCGTTCGGCGCCCGTCGACCGGCCCTACGGTGGTGGCGACGGCGCCGTGCGGGATCCTGCGGATGAACTGATCCGCATCCAGGACCTGCGCGGCGCGACCGGGCGATCGTCGCCTGGTCGACGACGTCGAACCCGAGGGAGACACGATGAGCAGCGCCAAACGGGCGGACGGGTCGCCACCCACGCACGTCGGTGACAGCCACGACGCCATTCGGGTGCACGGAGCGCGGGTCAACAACCTCAAGGACGTCACGATCGAGATCCCGAAGCGCCGGCTCACGGTGTTCACCGGCGTCTCCGGTTCGGGCAAGAGCTCGCTGGTGTTCGGCACGATCGCCGCGGAGTCGCAGCGGCTGGTCAACGAGACCTACAGCGCGTTCGTGCAGGGCTTCATGCCGACCCTGGCGCGACCCGACGTCGACGTGCTCGAGGGGTTGACGACCGCCATCATCGTCGACCAGGAGCGGATGGGCGCCAACGTCCGCTCCACGGTGGGTACGGCCACCGACGCCAACGCCATGCTGCGCATCCTCTTCAGCCGGCTCGGAACGCCGCACATCGGCTCGCCGAACGCCTTCTCGTTCAACACGGCGACGGTGCGCGGTGCGGGTGCGATCACCATCGAGAAGGGCGGGGGCACGACGACCGAGAAGCGTACGTTCAGCCGCGCCGGTGGCATGTGCACGCGCTGCGACGGCACGGGATCGGTGACCGACTTCGACCTCACCCAGCTGTACGACGACCGCAAGTCGTTGAACGAGGGGGCGCTCACGATCCCGGGCTACAGCATGGACGGCTGGTACGGCCGCATCCTGCGCGGCTGCGGCTTCTTCGATCCGGACAAGCCGATCCGGAAGTACACGAAGTCCGAGCTCCAGGCGCTGCTGCACAGGGAACCGACCAAGATCAAGGTCGACGGCATCAACCTGACGTACACGGGGCTCGTCCCGACGATCCAGAAGTCGATGCTGTCGAAGGACGTCGAGGCGATGCAGCCCCACATCCGGGCGTTCGTGGAGCGGGTGGTCACGTTCACGACGTGTCCCGACTGCGCCGGCAGCCGGCTCAACGCGACCGCCCGATCGTCCAGGATCGGGGAGATCAACATCGCCGACGCGTGTGCGATGCAGATCAGCGAGCTGGCGGGGTGGGTGAGCGGGCTCGTCGAGCCGTCGGTCGCGCCGCTGCTCGTCGCGTTGAGGCACACGCTCGACTCGTTCGTGGAGATCGGGCTGGGGTATCTCTCGCTCGATCGTCCGTCCGGCACGCTCTCGGGCGGAGAGTCCCAGCGCACCAAGATGATCCGCCACCTCGGCTCCGCGCTCACCGACGTGACCTACGTGTTCGACGAGCCGACGATCGGCCTGCATCCCCACGACATCGCCCGGATGAACGAGCTGCTGCGGCGGCTGCGCGACAAGGGGAACACCGTGCTCGTGGTGGAGCACAAGCCGGAGGCGATCGTCATCGCCGACCATGTCGTCGATCTCGGCCCCGGCGCAGGGGCCGCCGGCGGTGAGGTCGTGTTCGAAGGCACCGTCGAGGGGCTACGGGTGAGCGGGACGCTGACCGGCCGGCACTTGGATGACCGGGCCTCGTTGAAGCCGACGGTCAGAACGGCGCACGGTGTGCTCGAGGTGCGCGGCGCCCGTGCCCACAACCTGCGCGACGTCGACGTCGACATCCCGCTCGGCGTGCTCGTGGTGGTCACCGGCGTGGCCGGGTCGGGCAAGAGCTCGCTGATCCGGGGAGCGGTGTCGCCGCGCGAAGGTGTGGTCTCGGTGGACCAGGGCGCCATCAAGGGGTCGCGCCGGAGCAACCCGGCGACCTACACGGGGCTGCTCGATCCGATCCGCTCGGCGTTCGCCAAGGCGAACGGGGTGAAGCCCGCGCTGTTCAGCGCCAACTCCGAGGGCGCGTGCCCCGAGTGCAACGGCGCGGGCGTCGTCTACACCGACCTGGGCATGATGGCGGGCGTCGCCACCATGTGCGAGGAGTGCGAGGGCCGGCGCTTCCAGGCCGAGGTGCTGCAGCACGAGCTCGGGGGCAAGGACATCACCGAGGTGCTGGCGATGTCGGTCGTCGACGCCGTGGCGTTCTTCGGTGCCGGCGAGGCGAACGTGCCCGCCGCGCTGAAGGTCGTCGACCGGCTCGCCGACGTCGGGCTCGGCTACCTGAAGATCGGCCAGCCGTTGCCGACGCTGTCCGGCGGCGAGCGCCAGCGGCTCAAGTTGGCCACCCACCTGGGTGCGAAGGGCGCCGTCTACGTGCTCGACGAGCCGACCAGTGGACTGCACCTCGCCGATGTCGAGCAGCTGCTCGGTCTGCTCGATCGACTCGTCGACTCGGGCAAGTCGGTCATCGTCGTCGAGCACCATCAGGCCGTGATGGCGCACGCCGACTGGATCATCGACCTCGGCCCCGGCGCCGGGACGGCAGGCGGCCGGGTGGTCTTCGAGGGCACTCCCGCCGACCTCGTCGCCGGCCGATCCACCCTCACGGGGGAGCACCTGGCGGCTTACGTGGGCGCCTGACCGTCGCCGTCGACGCCGGTGAGTGGTGTGCACGCGACATAGATCGTGCTGGCGGATTCGGCATCGATCAGGAAGTTGGGGAAGCGCACGACGCGCGCATCGGCGGCGGTGAACACCGTGCGGAGCGAGGCGACGAAGTCGTCGTCCGGCGGGTCGTTCGACCAGAGCGCGAACACCCCGCGCGGGCGCAGATGGTCGGCCAGTCGTCGCAGGCCGGCCGGCGTGTAGAAGTCGGCATGGCTGGCATCGAGCAGGTGGCTCGGGGAGTGGTCGATGTCGACCAGGATGGCGTCGACACGGGTCGGGGTGTTCCCGCTGAAGCCCAGTCCCGCCGCCACGATGGCGAAGAAGTCGCCGTGGACGAACTCGCAGCGGGGATCGTCGGCGAGCGCCGCGCCGAGAGGCACGAGGTGGCGCCGATGCCAACCGATCACCGCGGCCAGGGTGTCGATCACGCGCAGCGATCGGACGCGCGGGTCGCGCAGCGCGGTGTGTGCGGTGTAGCCGAGCCCGAGACCCCCGACCACGACGTCGAGCGAGTCGCCCACGGACGCGGCGAGGCCGAGGTTGGCCAGTGCTTCCTCCCCGGCCGTGAACAGGCTCGACATCAGGCCGTCGCCGTCGAGCATCACCTCGAACACGTCGATCTGGAGCGTGGGTTCGAGACGCCGACGGAGCACGATGTCACCCATCGGTGTGGACTCGCGGGCGAGCTCCTCGAAGGCGCGACTCACGCGACGGCTTCGAACGACACGGCCGCCACGCCGGTGGGAGCGGTGGGTGGACGCGCCGGTCCGCAGGTGGTGGCCTCGATGCGGTGACCCTAGCGGGTCCGATGTGCAGCCGAGGACGTGCCCACCGGCGGTCACCGCGACGCCCCAGCGTTTGAGGTCGGGTGTACCGGGTACGACCAGGTCGAGCCACTCCGTCGTACCGAGTGGTGTCGGGCTCTGGACCGGATTCGGCAGAGACCGTCGGCGTTACTCTGGACCCCGGTAGCGCGATCGCCGATCGCCGCCACCGAGGGAGCCTGTGGATGCATCAGCTGGAAACGTCCGCCGCGCCATGACGCCTGCGGGGCCCGCTCACCGCCGTCGCGCTGGCGATCGCACTCGCCGCTACGGGCGGCGCGGTCCGTCCCACCCCAGTCCTCGACCGGTCGGCTGCCCGGTGAACTGATGTGCTCGGTCGAGCTCCTGTGGATACCGCTCGGCGCCGGGCAGCACGTCGTGCGCATCAGCGGTCGCGCCTTCGAGGCGTTGACCGCGGCGGTACGGCGTCGCCCGGCCTGCGCCCTCTACCACTCGGCGCTCGTCGTCACCGATCACGACGGCCGCCATGTGATCGAGATGACCCCCGTTCCCGACCGGCACGGCGAGCGACGCGGCGTGGTCGCCGAAGGCGCCGTGGGCTCCGTCTGGCTGGGCAGGGTCCGGGTGTTCCGGTACGAGGTCCACCGGTGGCGCGACGGTGTCATCCCCGACGCTGATCAGGCCACCGCAACCACGACGTTGTCGCTCGATCGAGACGACGCACGACGCATCCTCGATCTCGTGCCGTCGGTGCCGACGCCCGTGTGGGGCAGAGACGAGCTAAATGCCGGTGAGATGTGGAACTCGAACTCGGTCACGTCGTGGATCCTGCGCAGCGCGGGCATCGACACCTCCCGACTCGGCCCACCCGACGGTGGTCGGGCGCCCGGCTGGGATGCTGGTCTGGTCGTGGCGGCCCGAGCCCACGACGCTGGGCCGCGGGCGTGACCGAGGTGCAGAGCAACGGCGCCCCGCAACTGCCGTCCGCCGACCACGAGGGTCGCCCTCGTTCGGCCGGTGCGTGACCGCCGGCCGATCAGGCGACGGCGTCGCGGGTGAAGAGTCGGCTTGCTGCGGCAACGGCGCCGGTGATCGGACCGCGGTAGGCGACGTGCTGGTCGGGTCGCACGAGCAGGCACTGGTCGTCGCCGAGGCCGAGGTCGTGATCCCAAACCGCGGCCGAGCACGGTGCGACGACGAACGGTCGACCGGGGTCGCCCGGTGCCGTGCCGTCACGCACGAGGAGGGTCGGCAGTCGGGCGTCGACGAGGTCGAGCGTCGACCGGCCGTCGGGCAGCCACGCGTGCGGCAGCCGTCCGCCGGGCCGGGTGGACGGCACGTAGTCGCGGGCCGGCTCTTCGAGCACCGGCGCCTCGGTGCCGTCGTCGACCACCAGCGGCCCCGTGTACGAATGGCCGAGTTGGAGGCCGAGCAGGTCGAAGTGGATCGCCTGGTTGGCCATGGCCGCCTCGACCGCGGCGCGGCCCGCCGGGTCGGCGAGCGTGGCCTCCATCGCCGCCACCGACTCGGCGACGTCGCCGGTGACGCCGAGCGCCATCGGGATCTCGATCAGCTTGAACGCGTTGTGCATCGACTGGTCGCAGTTGAACCGGGCGACCGGTCGGCGCTCCGACTCGTACGTGTCGAGCAGCGACGGGTCGAGCCGTCCGGCCTCGACCGCGGCCAGCTTCCACACGAGGTTGTGCACGTCGGCCACCCCGGTGTTGAGGCCGAGGCCGCCCGTCGGCGGGAAGCGATGGGCGGCGTCGCCCACGAGGAACGTGCGGCCGCTGCGGTAGCGCTCGGCCACCTGTGCGCTCATGTGCCACGTGCCCATGCTGACGATCTCGAACGGTACGTCGGGGTCGGCCATGGCGGCGCGGACGAGCGCGGCGCCGTGGTCGGCGGTGAGCGTCTCGGCCGGCTGGGCCTCGGGGTCCCACGCGTGCATGTACACCCACTCGCGGTCGCAGCCGTGGGAGATGAACGTGCCGCCGCTGGCGGGGTCGAGCACGAAGAAGAGGACGCCGGGCCGGCTGCCCACGAGCGGGCGGAAGTCGGCGGCGAGGTGGACCATCACGAACGACTGCAGCGACCGCGGCCCGATCAGCTCGATGCCCAGCGACCGTCGCACCGCACTGGCCGCGCCGTCGGCGCCGAGCAGGTACCGCGCCGTCACGTGGAGCGGACCGTCGGGACCCGTGGCCACGACGTATGCCGGTGTCGGTCTCGGCGGCGGTGACCCAGGTGTGGCGGTAGCGCACGTCGAGGTCGGGCGACAGCAGCAGGGGCTCCAGGCGGTGCTGGCTGAGGTTGCGCAGCGGCGTGGGCGTGATCGCCAGCATCTCGTCGCCCTGCCGCTCGTAGGGCAGGGTGCCGATCGTCTCGCCTCCGAACTTCGTCACCCAGTGGACGAGGCCGGCCTCGTCGGGGGAGAGCGCGGCGGCGAGCACCGGACCCAGGTCGATGCCGGCCTGGCGCCAGATCTCGAACGTGCGGGCGTTGATGGCGTGGGCGGCGGGGGAGCGCTGTGGGCCGCTGCGCTGCTCCAGCACCACGGCCGACAGGCCGAGTCGGTGGCACAGGTGGGCCGCCGTCAGGCCGGAGGGGCCGGCGCCGACGATGACGACGTCGACCGACAGCGACCCGGCGGTGTCGCCCATCAGAAGACCCCCTCGTAGCTGCCACCGTCGAGCTGGATGCTCTGGCCGCTCAGGTAGCCCGCCTGGGCGGAGCACAGGAAGGCGAAGGTGTCGCCGAACTCCTCCGGCCGGCCCAGCCGGCCGGCCTTGATCGACGCCACCTGCTCGGCGCGCGCCTCGGCATAGCTGATGCCGCGGAACTTCATCACGAGCTCGGCCATCTGCTGTTGGCGACCGGTGTCGAACCGCTCGGGCAGCAGGGTGTTGATCGTCACGTTGTGCGCCACGGCCGACTTCGACAAGCCTTTGAGGACGCCGGTGAGGCCGAGCCGCGGGCCGTGCGATCTGCTCATCAGCGGGTTGGGTGACTTCACCATGGCCGAGGAGATGGCGACGATGCGGCCGAAGCCGCGCCGCTGCATGCCGTCGAGGACCCGCTGCACGAACAGCAGCGGCGACACCATGGTGCGCTGCAGCGTGTCGGCCCAGACGTCGGCGTCGATGTCCGCGAAGGCGGTGGGCGGTGGGCCCTCGCCGTTCAGCAGCACGATGTCGGGCGACGGGCAGGCGGCCAGCAGCGCGTCGTGGACGGCCGTGGTCGTGGCGTCGCCGACGACCGGGGTGGCGGCGACGCCGTAGGTGCCCGCCAGCTCGTGGCACGCGGTCGCCACATCGGCCTCCGTGCGGCCGTTGATCACCACGTGCACGCGCTCGCGGGCGAGGCTCTCGGCGCAGGCCCGTCCGAGGCCGCGGCTGGACGCCAACAGGATGGCCGAGCGGCCCGCGATGCCGAGGTCCATGGGCGTTCAGTCCAGACCGAGGGCTTCGCGGGCGGCGCCGATGACCGGGAGGTCGGCCGGGTTGAGGAACGTGTCGGGTTCCTTCGGCCCCCACACGGACACCGGCTCGGGGCCGTCGGCGCCCAGCCAGTCGCGCTTGCAGTGATCGCGCTCCCAGGCCTCGTCGTCGATGATCTGGTCGATGTCGGAGAAGAACTCGAACATCGTGCCGGCCGGATCGGTGAGGTACCAGAACACGTTGGAGCCTAGGAAGTGGCGTCCCACGCCGACCACACTGGCCTCGGGCCGCTCGGCCAGCACCGATTGCCCGGCCTTGCCGATGGCGTCGATGTCGTCCATCTCGATGGCGTAGTGGTTGATGTACGACACGGGCGCCGGCTGGATGAGCAGGTTGTGATGATCGCTCTCGATGCGGGCGAAGGTGGCCACCCCTTGCAGGAACTGGTCGGAGACCTTGAAGCCGAGCCCGTCGACGAAGAATGCGGTGGCCTTCTGGAAGTGGGGCGTGCCGAGGACGACGTGCCCCAGCCGGCGCGGCGGGCGCGGTGCGGCCTCCACCACCGCGTCGGCGCGGGCGTCGAGCCGCCCCGATGCGCCGGCGTGGTTCCAGGCGCGGGCCTGGCTCGGCGTGAGCGGGTGCGGTGCCGTCACGTCGATGACCACGCGGTGCCTGAACACCGGGTCGATGCAGGTCAGTCGCGTGCCGGTGACGTTCGACGCGACGCCCATCTCGCCGATGCGGGCCGCGATGTCGGTCAGGTCCTGCTCGGTGGCACAGCTCAGGTGAAGCTCGGACATGTGGCGGTACGCGCCCTGCGCGATGCGCAGCTGCACGGGCCGATCGGCGGTGCCGAGCACCCCCTCGGCGGTGCGGACCATGCCGCGCCGCTCCCAGAAGTCGGCCAACTCGGTCGGGTCGGGCACGCTCAGCTCGATGTCGAGCAGGCCGTTGAGCGCCATCAGCGATCGCCTCCCTGGTAGTCGCTGACGCGGACGCAGCGGTTGGTCATGGTGCCGATGCCGTCGATCGTGGTGGTGATCACGTCGCCGTCGGCGAGGAACTTGCCCTGGGTGGCGCCGATGCCGTTGGGCGTGCCGGTGAAGATGATGTCGCCGGTGAGGAGCGTGGTGATCCGCGAGAGGTAGCTGATCAACGTCGCGACGTCGAAGATCATCTCGGCGGTGCTGGCGTCCTGCCGAACGTCGCCGTTGATGGCCGTCACGATGCGCAGGTCGTTCCGGTCGGCCACGTCGTCCACGGACACGAGGACGGGGCCCATCGGCCCGAACGTGTCGAACGACTTGCCGAGGTCGAAGTGCGGCGGCTTCGCCGCGAACTGGGCGACGCGGTCGGAGACGTCCTGCCCGATGGTCAAGCCGACGACGTGGTCCCACGCGTCGGCCGGGGCGATGTCCTTGCCACCGGCGCCGATGACCACGACGAGCTCGCCCTCGTAGTCGCAGAAGTCGCTGCGCATCTCGACGGGTGAGGTGGGGCCGACGAGGCACGAAGGGAACTTGGTGAACACCAACGGTGCGGCGGGCACCTCCATGCCGCCCTCGTCGGCGTGCGCCTGGTAGTTCAGCCCGACGGCGAACGACTTCTGTGGGCGCGGCACCGGCGGCCCGAGCGTCACGTCGGCCAGCGCGCCGGTCGGCGCGTGGGCGGTCAGCTCGCCCGCCAGCGCCGCCAGCCGCGCCGGCTGGGCGAGCGCCGCCATCGGGTCGGCGCCGAACGCACCGCCGCTCACCCGCTCGAGGTCGTAGTAGTGGTCGCCGGCGACGAGCGCGGCGCGCCCGTCGACGTTGGCCAGTCGGAATCCCATGGCGCCTCCACGGTCGTCCTACATTCTATAGAATCGATCATGGAGGACAAGTCCGAAGCGTGGCATGCTGGCGCGATGACGACGGGCATGTCGGGTGGCCAGCCGCCCACCCGCACCGAATGGGCGGATCAGCGGTTGCGCGAGGCCATCCTCCAGGGCGACTTCGCCCCGGGTGAGCCGCTCGTGATCTCGGCGCTGGCCGAGGAGCTGGGGTTGTCGGCCACGCCACTGCGTGAGGCGCTCCGCAAGCTGGCCTCGGAAGGCCTCGTCGTGCTCCAGTCACACGGGTCCGCTCGGGTCGCCGAGGTCGAGTTGCACGAGGCGAACGAGATCTACGAGCTTCGCCTGCTGCTCGAGCCGCTGGCGGTGGAGCGGGCCGTGGCGAAGGGCGACGCCGACTACCACCGGCGCGTCGAGGAGGCATGGCACGCACTCACCGAGCAGCGCGTCGCGGCGCCGAGCGCCCACGCGGGCTTCCACCGGGCGCTGCTGTCGGCGTGCGATTCGGCGTGGCTCCTGAAGATTACGACCATGCTGGCCGACCGAGCCGGGCTCATGGTGACGGTCGGTCTCCCGGCCCGGCCCGCCGACTACGACACGGCGCGTGCGCACCGCGCGCTGATGGAACCGGCGGTCGCCGGCGACGCCCCCGCGGCGGCCGAGGAACTGCGGCGCCACCTGACGACCACGTTGACGGCGCTCCACATCGTCCTGGGTGGCACGGCTCGCTGACGCGCCTCCGCGTCGGGTGCTTGCTGCCGGCGAACCGCACGGGTGAAACCGGTGCTCCGCGGGCGTCGGGTCAGGTCGGGCGACGGTCGCCCGGAGCGAGGATGACCTTCAACGCGCCGGTGTCGGCGGCGTGCGCGAAGGTGTCGTAGGCCTCGATCATGTCGTCCAGGGCGAAGTGGTGGGTGACGAACTGCGCCGCGTCGAGGTGCCCGCCCGTGGCGAGCCGCAACAGCGTGGGGGTGGAGTACGTGTCGACGAGGCCGGTCGTGATGGTCACGTCGCGGGTCCAGAGCGTCTCGAGGTGCAGCGTCGCCGGCTTGCCGTGGACGCCGATGTTGGCCACGTGCCCACACGGCCGGACGAGTGTCGTGGCGAGCTCGAACGTGGCCGGGGTGCCGACCGCTTCGATGGCGACGTCGGCACCGAGACCACCGGTGAGCTCCAGCACTGCGGCCAGCGCGTCCTGGCGGCTGTTGTTGACGACCACATCGGCGCCGAACCGCTTCGCGGCGTCCAGCCGGCTGTCTGCGAGGTCGATGGCGACGATGTGGCTCGGGCTGAACAGGCGTGCGCCCATGATGGCCGACAAGCCGATCGGACCCGCGCCGACGATCGCCACGACGTCACCCGGCTGCACATGACCGTTGAGGACGCCGACCTCGTAGGCGGTCGGCAGGATGTCGGCCAGCATCAGCGCGTCCTCGTCGGAGACGCCAGCGGGGATCGGGTAGGTGGACGTATCGGCGAACGGGACCCGCACGTACTCGGCCTGGGTGCCGTCGATGAGGTGACCGAGGATCCATCCGCCTCCGCCGATGCATTGGCCGTAGCGGGCCTGGCGACAGAATCGGCACGTGCCGCACGCCGTGATGCACGAGACCAGGACGCGGTCGCCGACTTTCACGTGCTTCACGCCGGACCCGATCGCCTCGACGGTCCCGACCGCCTCGTGCCCGAGGATGCGCCCGTCGGTCACCGCGGGGACGTCGCCCTTGAGGATGTGCAGGTCGGACCCGCAGATCGTGGTGGCGTCGACCCGGACGACGGCGTCGGTGTCCTCTAGCAACGTGGGCTTGGCCACTTCCTCCCACGCCTTGCTGTCGGGCCCGTGGTACACCAGGGCGTGCATCGTCGACGCGGTGGTGTCGGGTGCCGGTGTGGCTGGCGAAAGCGTGGTCATGACGTTCCTCCGGTGTGTGGGAGGCGTCGAGCCCCCGATGCGCGGGAGGCGTCGAGCCCGAACGGGGGACGACGGTTATCGTCCAGCCCGAACCAGGCGTCTCTCGTTGTCTACGACCCCCGTCGGCTACCCGATGCGTCCCGGCCGCAAACGGGCGGTGGGGAAGACGCGCCCGCATCGAAACGGTTCCGCCTCGGGCGTTCTTGACGACATGTAGCGAGTCTGTTAAATAACCTATCTGTGAACTATCTGCAGGAGCGAGCGCGACGATGACCGTGATCGCCCCCGACCGGTTCGATGTCGTCTTCGCTGCGTTGTCGGACCCGACGCGGCGCTCCATCGTGCGTCGGTTGGCCGACGGCGAGGCGACCGTCCTCGAGCTGGCCGAGCCGTTCTCCATCAGCCTCCCGGCCATCTCCCGCCATCTCAAGGTCCTCGAGCAGGCGGGTCTGATCAGCCGCGGCAGGGACGGACAACGACGGCCGTGCCGGCTGCGGACGGAGCCGCTGGTCGAGATCGCCGCCTGGGCCGAGCACACGCGAGCGGCGTGGGAGCACCGCCTCGACCGGCTCGACGTTCACCTCCGCCGCACATCCGACCGAACCGCCTCCCCATCGACATCGGAGACGCCATGAGCAGCACCCCGAACATCACCGATCCGACGACTTGGGCGCTCGATCGGGAGATCGTCCTCGTCCGAGTGCTCGACGCCACGCCCGACGCGGTGTTCGCGGCGTGGACCGACGCGGATGCCTTCTGCCAGTGGTTCGGTCCCGCCGGGTTCACCTGCACCGTCCGGGAGATGGACGTGCGCCCGGGAGGTCGGGCGCGCTTCGACATGGTGTCTGGCGAGGGCACCCTGTACACGAACCGCTTCGACTACCTCGACGTGGTTCCGGCCGAGCGGCTGGTGCTGGACCACGGGCCCGACGTCGACGACGACCCGACACGCTTCCGGGTGACCATCACGCTCGACGAGCAGGCCGATGGCAAGACGGTGCTGACGCTGCGGCAGCTGCACCCGACCGTCGAGCAGCGCAACGCCGGCATCGGCTTCGGCGCGGTCGAGCTCGGCCTGCAGACGATGCAGAAGCTCGCCGACCATCTCGGGGCGGAGTGAATCCGATGTCGCGTGTCCGCATCCACAACGTCACGGTCTCGCTCGACGGGTTCGCCACCGGCGAGGGGCAGACCCTCGACTCGCCGTTCGGTCACGCCGGGCATCGACTCCACGAGTGGATGTTCGCCACCCGGTTCGCCCACCGCGAGGTCCTCGGCCAACCGGGGGGTACCGAGGGTGTCGACCACGCGCTGGCCGACCGGCACGGCCCCGGGATCGGTGCCGAGATCATGGGTGCAGGCAAGTTCGGCCCGCCCGGCTGGCAGGAAGACCCGGCGTGGCGCGGATGGTGGGGCGAGAACCCGCCGTTCCACACGCCCACGTTCGTGCTCACCCACCGTCCCCGCCCGCCCATGGAGATGGAGGGCGGGACGACGTTCCACTTCCTCGACGCCTCGCCAGCGGACGCGCTCGAGGTGGCACGCGAGGCGGCCGCCGGTCAGGACGTCCGCATCGGCGGAGGCCCGACCATGATGCGGGCGTTCCTCGGCGCCGGCCTCGTCGACCACCTGCACGTCGTGCAGGTGCCGATCCTTCTCGGCCGCGGTGTGCGGCTGTGGGACGGCCTCGAAGGGCTCGAGCAGCAGTACGCCGTCGAGGTGGTGTCGACGCCGAGCGGCGTCACCCACCTCACGTTCAGCCGGTGACCTCGACGCGGCACGGTGGGCGACCTGCTGGCGCCGCCGACATGGTCGGACGCCGGGCTTCGGCTACCCCCGGTCGACGTGTGACGTTGTGCCCTGTGGGTCGGGTCGTGGCGGTCGCAGCCTGAGGTCGTGGATGGTCCAAGGAGCGTTGATCAGTTGCGGGCGCTCGGCGGACGAGACGAGCCGCCAGCCGGGGTATGTCACCGTCGACTGCCGACCGACGGCCAGCGCTCCGCCGTCGGGGCAATCCGATGACCGCCACCGAAAATGCGCCCGCGGTCGAGGCCGACGTGCTCCACCGCTTGTCGCTGCTCAACCGGTTCCTGCCCGCGTGGATCGGCATGGCGATGGTGATCGGCGTCGTGCTCGGACGGCTGATCCCGAGCCTCGACGACCGGCTCGACCGGGTCAAGATCGGTACCGTCTCACTCCCGATCGCGATCGGTCTGCTGGTGATGATGTACCCGGTGCTCGCCAAGGTGAAGTACTCGCGCATCGGCGAGGCGCTGGCCGACCGGCGCGCCATGGGGTTGGCGATGTTGTTCAACTGGATCATCGGACCGGTGGTGATGTTCGCCCTCGCCTGGCTGATGCTGCCCGACCTGCCCGCGTACCGCACCGGGTTGATCATCGTCGGTCTCGCGCCGTGCATCGCCATGGTGCTGATCTGGAACGACCTCGCCGACGGTGACCGTGAGCTCGCCGCCGTGCTCGTCGCGATCGACGCCATCATCCAGGTGATCGCCTACGCGGTGCTCGGCTGGTTCTACCTCGAGGTGTTGCCGAGCTGGCTCGGCCTCGAGACCGCTCACCTCGACGTGACGATCTGGGAGATCGCCAAGGTGGTGCTCGTGTTCCTCGGGGTCCCCCTCGCTGCCGGGTTCCTGACCCGCACCTTCGGCGAGCGCGTCAAGGGCACCGACTGGTACGACAACACGTTCCTGCCCCGCATCGGACCGGTCGCCCTCTACGGGCTGCTGTTCACCGTCGTCGTGCTGTTCGCCCTCCAGGGGCACACGATCACCGAGCGCCCGTGGGACGTCGCCCGCATCGCCCTGCCGCTGCTGGCGTTCTTCGCGATCATGTGGTCCGGTGCGTTCTTCCTCGCCCGGCGGATGGGCTTCAGCTACCCGCGAACCGCAACGATCGCGTTCACTGCCGCCAGCAACAACTTCGAGCTGGCCATCGCGGTGGCGATCGGCGTGTTCGGCGTTACCTCCGGCGAGGCGCTCGCCGGCGTCGTCGGACCGCTGATCGAGGTGCCGGTGCTCATCGGTCTCGTCTCCATCTCCCTTTGGTGCCGACGCCGCTTCTTCGCGCCCGCCGACGGCCGGCGCGACGTCGAGGAGGGATCGTGAACGAGGTTCGCGAGGTCGCACGAGGAGATCTCGCCGGACCGCACCCGGTGGCAGTGAGCGGTGGGCCATCGTCGACGCCCTCGGCAAGGCCGGTCTCGGGGTGCTCACGATGACGATCATCGGATTTGTACCCCCACAACATCCCAGGTAGATGGGCATTTTGCGGGGTTGTTGTGGAGCTGGGGGGAATCGAACCCCCGTCCATCAGGCGGGAACCGCCCGTGCTACGACCATTCCCGACTCTGAGGCTGACGCAACCTCACCGGCGGGTCGGATGGCCATCGGTTGCCCGGTGGCCCACGGATCGTCTTTCCGACCGGTCAGCGGTCTTTCCCGCCGTCAGCGTTCTTTGACGCTGTCATCCTCCGCTTCTGTTGCCGGGCTGCGGTGGATCGGCCCCGTGCGGCCTCACGGCTCACGATGACTGTTATCTACCTAACGGATCAGGCAGCAACAGCGAACTGCTCGTTGGCAATTCTTTGTTTGCCCCGTTTTACGAGTCTGAGCAACTCGGGTCGCACGCTCGGCCACCGAAACTGATGTCGAAACCGGTCAGCCCCGTTGGTCGTGTTACCAGCTCAGGCTACCGCGGCGCTGCCGCGGACCCTCCAACGGTTTGGCGAGGACCGATCGCCGAGCCCGTGTGTTGGTCTGACCATCAGTCCAACGCGGTGCTACGATCCGGCCATGAGGATCACCCGCATGAACCACGCGGTCCTGTTCGTGCGAGACGCCCGGACGACCGCCGGGTTCTACGCCGACGTCCTCGGGTTCGCGCCCATCGTCACCGATCCCGACGGCGCCTACGTGTTCATGCGCGCCAATGCGTCCGACAACCACCACGACATCGCCTTCTTCACGGTCGGCACGTCGGCCGGCGCACCCACCCCGCCCGCCACGGTGGGCCTCTACCACCTGGCGTGGGAGGTGCCGACCCTGGCCGATCTGGAACAGGTCCGTGACCGGCTGGCCGAGGTCGGCGCGCTCGTCGGCGAGTCGGATCACGGCGTCAACAAGAGCCTCTACGCCAAGGACCCCGACGGCCTCGAGTTCGAGGTCATGTGGCTCACGCCGCCCGAGTTGTGGGGCGACGAGGAGCACCAGGCCATCGTGCGGCCGCTCGACCTGGCGGCCCAGACCACCCGATACGGGGCCGACGTCACCGCGGCGGGCCGATGAACCCCGCGTTCGCGCCCGTCAGCCGGCGGACCATCTCGGAGGAGGTGCGCGAGCGCCTCGTCGCCTCCATCCGCTCCGGTCAGCTCACCCCGGGTCAGCCCATGCCGTCGGAGCGCTCGCTGTGCGACGACTTCGGCGTCGCCCGCACCTCGGTGCGCGAGGCCATCCAGGGCCTGGCCATGGTCGGGCTCATCGAGCGCCGCGGGAACCGCGCCTACGTCGCCCAGAACCTGCCCGACCTCGGCTTCGAGGGCGACCCCGATCACGCCTCCGACGAGCGCAAGGTCCGCGTCGGTCAGCTCTTCGAGGTGCGCCGCATCGTCGAGGTGCCGATGGCCGAGCTGGCCGCCGAGCGCGCCTCGGACACCGACCGCGCCGAGCTGCTCGCCCTGGCCGACGCCTTCGGCGGCACCATGGGCCTCGACGACTTCCGAGCGCTCGACCGGCAGTTCCACACCACCGTGGCGCGGCTCGCCGCCAACCCGATGCTGGCCGAGGTGGAGCTGAAGGTGCTCGAGGCGCTGTTCACCTCCACCGACTTCGACTCGCTGCTGTTCGCCCAGCCGAACGCCGCAGCCGTGGCCCGCATCGTGCGCGAGTCGGGCGTGGCCCACCGCGCCATCGCCAAGGCCATCGCCGCCGGCGACGTCGTCGCCACCGCCACCGCCGCCCGCGCCCACCTCGACCAGGTGGCCGAGCGGATGCTCCGCCAACTCCGCTGACCAGGCCCCGAAGGGATCCCCCGTGACGAGCACCGACCCGGCATCGAGCCACCCGGTGGCCACCGCCAACTACGCGTACTTCCTCGACGATGCCGCCTTCCAGGAGACCGACCGGCCCGGCTTCCGCCGGCGCGTGATCACCGGCGAGCACCTCCAGCTGTGGTTCTGGCGCATCACGGGCGGCGCCACCGGCTCGGTGCTCCACAAGCACGACGCCAACGAGCAGATCGGCATCGTCGTGCGGGGCGCGCTCGACTTCCGCATCGGCGACCCGTCGTCGACCGAGCGCACCGTGCTGCACGAGGGCGACATCTACCTGGCCCCGTTCGGGGTGTGGCACGGCGACAGCATCTTCGTCGGCGACGCCGAGCACGACGAGTGCTGGATCATCGACGTGTTCGCCCCGCCGCGCGCCGACGTCGCCAAGCACGAGGTGCCGAAGTGACGGCGCGGGCCTGGCGCCTCGCGGTCGACATCGGCGGCACCTTCACCGACGCCGTGCTCCTCGACGCCGCCACGGGCGAGGTCGTCGTCGAGAAGGCGCTCACCACGCCGGCCGCGCCGCTCGACGGCGTGCGCTCCGCCGTCACGTCGCTACTGGCCAAGGCCGGGGTGCGCCCGGTGGAGATCACCGCCCCGATCGTGCACGCCACCACGCTCGTAACGAACGCCCTCATCGAGGGCAAGACGGCCCGGGCGGCCGTGGTCACCACGCTCGGCTTCGGCGACACGCTCGAGATCCGCAACGAGCACCGCTACGACATGTACGACCTCCAGCTCGAGTTCCCGCCGCCGCCCGTGCCGCGCTCGCTCGTGTTCGAGCTCGACGAGCGCGTCACCGCCACCGGCGCCGTGCTCACCGTGCCGTCGGCCGCCGCGCTCGACGCGCTGGCCGCCGAGCTGCGCGCCGCCGACGTGGAGGCCGTGGGCGTGTGCCTGCTCAACAGCTACGCCAACCCCGCCAACGAGCGGGTCGTCGCTGCTCACCTCACCGCCGTCCTCGGCGTGCCGGTGTGCGTATCGAGCGACGTGTCGCCCCAGATCCGCGAGTACCCGCGCATGGTCACCACCGCGTGCAACGCCACCACGATGCCGGTGCTCGGGCCCTACCTGGCCGAGCTGCAGGCGTGGCTGACCGCCGAGGGCTTCGGTGGCTCCGTGCTCATGATGCTCTCGAACGGCGGCGTCGTGTCGGCCGACGACGCGGCGCGCTTCCCGATCCGCCTGGTCGAGTCGGGACCGGCGGCCGGCGCGCTGGCCGGCGCCTGGTACGCCCGGCGCCTCGGCGAGGACCGGCTGCTCTGCTTCGACATGGGCGGCACCACCGCCAAGAGCTGCCTCATCGAGCACGCCGACCCCGAGCTGTCGAACGACTTCGAAGTCGCACGCGTCTACCGGTTCAAGAAGGGCAGCGGCTTCCCGGTGTCGGTGCCGTCGGTCGACCTCGTCGAGATCGGCGCCGGCGGCGGCTCGCTCGCCCGGGTCGACGACCTCGGCCTGCTCAAGGTCGGCCCCCAGTCGGCCGGCGCCGAGCCCGGCCCGGCGTGCTACGGGCGCGGCGGCGTGGAGCCGGCGGTCACCGACGCCGACCTGCTGCTCGGCAACCTCGACGCCGGCTACTTCCTCGGCGGCGAGATGCCGCTGGCGACGGCGGCGGCCACCGACGCCATGGCCAAGGTCGCCGCCACCCTCGGCGTCGACGTGGCCGACTGCGCAGCCGGCGTGCACGAGCTCGTCAACGCGTCGATGGCGGCGGCGGCCCGCATGCACGCGGTCGAGCGCGGCGTCGACGTGCGCGGCGTGCCGCTCATCGCCTTCGGCGGCGCCGGTCCGGTGCACGCCTGCGGCGTGGCCGAGCTGCTCGAAGCGCCTCGCGTCATCTTCCCGGTCAACGCCAGCGTGCTCTCGGCGTTCGGCACGCTCGTCAGCCCCGTGCGCATCGACCTGCCCGCTCGAAGGTCGCCGTCCTCGGGGCCCTCGATCCGGCCGAGCGCGATGCCGTGCTCGACGAGCTGCGCGACCGCGGCCGGGCCATCCTGGTGGCCGCCGGGGTGGACCCCGCCGCCGTGCGGTTCCGCTACGGGCTCGATGCCCGCTACCTCGGGCAGGGCAACGAGCTCACGCTGTGGTTGGGAGAGGGCGACACGTTCCCCGTCGACGCCGACGAGATCCTGCGCCGCTTCGACGCCGAGTACCGCCGGGTCTACGGCCTCACCATCCCCGGTCTCGCCGTGGAAGGCGTCACCTACCGGCTGTCGGCCGTGGCGCCGCCCGCCGACGTGCCGGTCGGCTCGCTCGCCGCCGCGACGGGCGAGCCGGTCGTCGACCGCCACCGCAGCGTGCGCTTCGAACGCGGGCGGCCACCCGTCGACACCCCGGTCTACCGCCGCCCCCTGCTGGCGGCCGGCCACCGCTTCGCCGGCCCGGCCATCGTGGAGGAGCGCGAGACCACCGCGGTGATCCGACCCGGCTGGTCGGCCGAGGTCCTGGCCGACGGCTCGATCGTCGCCACCCGCACCGTCACCGATACGGAGGTGGCCCGATGACCACGCTCGACGCCCGTCCCGACCGCTTCGACGCCATCGAGCTCGAGGTCCTGTGGGGTGCGCTCATCGCCACCGTCAACGAGCAGGCCCGCGCCCTGCAGCGCGCCGCGTTCAGCCCCATCGTGCGCGAGGCGGGCGACCTGGCCAACGGCGTGTTCGACCAGCGCGGCCGCATGGTGGCCCAGGCCGTGACCGGCACGCCGGGTCACATCAACTCCCTGGCCATGGCGGCGCGCAACATCCTCGACGAGTACCCGCCCGAGTCGCTCGTGCCGGGCGACGTGCTCATCACGAACGACCCGTACAAGACGGCGGGCCAGCTGCTCGACGTGACGGTGCTCGTGCCCGTGTTCCGCCACGGCCGCGTCATCGCCTTCTTCGGCTCCACGATCCACCACACCGACGTGGGCGGTTACGGCATCGGCGCCGGTGCCCGCGACGTGTTCGAGGAAGGCATCTGGATCCCGATCACGAAGCTGTTCCGAGGCGGCGAACGCAACGACGACGTGTGGAAGTTCATCCTGTCGAACGTCCGCCAGCCCGATCACATGGCCGGCGACCTGCACGCGCAGCGCGCCTCGGCCGAGGTGGGCGCGCAGCGGCTCGCCATGCTGCTCGACACCCACGGGCTCGACGACATCGAGGAGCTGGCCGACGTCATCATCGAACGCTCCGAGGAGGCCACGCGCCGGTCGATCCGAGCGCTGCCGGCCGGCACGGTGCGGGCCACCTCGGTGGTCGACCTGGCCGACGGCTCCGAGATCACGATCGCCGTGGCCATCACCGTCGACCCGGTGGCCGGCGAGATCCTCGTCGACTACGACGGCTCCTCGGGCGCCAGCCCCTTCGGCATCAACGTCGTCAAGAACTACACCCACGCCTACACCACGTTCACGGTCCGTTCCGTGCTGAACCCCGAGGTGCCGAACAACGCCGGCTCGCTCGCGCCCATACGCGTCGAGGCGCCCGAGGGCTCCATCGTCAACGCGGTCAGCCCGGCGCCGTGCACGGCGCGTCACGTGGTCGGCATGTTCCTGCCCATGCCGATCATGCAGGCGCTGGCCCAAATCGTGCCCACGGCCGTCATGGCCGAGGGCTCGGCCGCCGTGTGGACGTGCCAGGTGTCGGGCCGCCACGACGACGGCCGCCCGTTCATCACGGCCATGTTCACCTACGCCGGCGGCGTGGGTGCCCGGCAC